>PAJL01000026.1 GCA_002706045.1 Flavobacteriaceae bacterium | reverse complement strand
TGAAGTTGAAGAAGTAGAAGAAGATATAGAAGTACCATTTGCAGTTATTGAAAAAGTACCTCAATTCCCTGGATGTACTGGAACAAATGCAGAGTTAAGAGCATGTTTTCAACAAAAAATGCAAGAACATTTACAAAAACATTTCAGATATCCAGAAGCTGCATCTGAATTGAATATCCAAGGTAGAGTATTTGTTTTCTTCTTAATAGATAAAAATGGTCATGTAACAAAAATAAAAAGTAGAGGACCTGATAAATTATTAGAAACTGAGGCAGAACGTATCATAGGATTATTGCCAACAATGGAACCAGGTAAACAAAGAAATAAAAATGTAGGCGTACCTTATAGTATACCAATTAACTTTAAATTACGACAACAATAAAACTTAATATATTTATGGTTTAGACAAATTTTGATTGATTACAAAACCCCTTGAAAAAGGGGTTTTGTTGTTTTATACAGTTAGCATTTAAAATTATTTAGATAGTAGTTCTCTAAAAGTCATTTAATTATANTTTTTTATTTATAATTAATCTAAATAAACTTTGAAAGATTGTGTTTTGAANATATATTTGCNCCGCTATTTAAAATAAATCTAAATAATATAAAATGTTTAAGANTTTAAGTTGGGTGCTTTTGTTATGTATTCAAATNTCATTTGCCCAAAGTAAGATTACAGGAACTGTNACAAGTAAAAATTCAGAAGTTATACCTTATGCTTCNGTAGTTGTAAAAGGAACAAATATTGGTNCTTCTGCTAATGAAAAAGGAGAATATNTATTGTCTAATTTAGCTTCAGGCNATTATACCATCACAGTGTCTTATGTAGGTTATAAATCCTCATCTAAGGAANTCACTTTNCTTGANAATGAAACCAAGACACTATTATTTCAATTAGAAGAAGATACAACTTTAGATGAAGTTGAGGTTTTCGGTAATCGTTTTGAGCATCCAGATAAAATAGAAGCTTTAACAAGATTACCTCTGGCNCCTTATGAGCAAATTCAGAGTATATCTATTATTTCAGATAAATTAATTGAGCAGCAAGGTAATTTAACTATTGCAGATGCTACAAAAAATGTTCCAGGTGTATACACATTTGCAACCTATGGTAATAGGAGAGAGAGTATGTCTTCTCGTGGTTTTAGAGGTATTCCAATTCTAAAAAATGGTGTTAGAGTTCATTCAGACTTTAGAGGTGTTGGTGTGTTAACAGATATGCAAGGTGTAGATAATATTCAAGTACTTAAAGGTTCTGCAGCTATTACTCAAGGTGTCGCTACAGATTTAGGTAGTCCAGGAGGTGTAATTAATATTGTTACCAAAACTCCACGTTATGTTTANGGNGGTAATGTGTCATTACGCGCAGGAAGTTTTGGACAAGCAAGAACAACTTTTGATGTTTATGGTCCNTTAGTNAAAACCAACAATGTGGCTTTTAGACTTAATGGNGCNATAGAGCGTTCTGATAGTTATAGAAGNCGCGTATCTTCAGATAGATTTTATATTAATCCGTCTTTAGAATGGAAGCCAGATGATAAAACTACTATTACTTTTGAAATGGATTATTTTGAAGATAGTAGAACACCAGATTTAGGAACAGTAAATCTAGGNGAAAACGATGAAAATAATATCTANGANTTACCACATGATATATTTTTAGGTTACTCAAANGATAAGTCGNTAACCTCAAACACAACATATTCTGTAAGATTTAATCGTGANTTGAGTGAGAAACTNAGCTTAAGAGGTGCNNTNTANAAATCTAGTCTAGATCTTGATGATAAAGGTGCTAGTTTAGGAAATGTAGTTGAAGATGAGTTTGGTGAGCCTATTTACAACCAAAGAATAAGAGGTTATTCAGCTTCAACGAGAAGTGATGATAATAGTGTAATACAATTCGATTTAATTGGTGATGACATTGCTACAGGAAGTATTTCTCACACATTCCAAGTTGGATTTGATTACAGAACTACAGATTATAGTACATGGTCTCAACGTGTTTCTGCAGTAGATACTATAGATGTCTTTACTAACAACACTCATACTTTGCCTGATGATTTAGCATTTTCAAATGCATCTACAGCAGGTGCAAAATCAAAAGCAATTGGTTTTGTGGCACAAGATGTTATAACATTCAATAAGTATTTCAAAACCTTTTTAGGACTTCGCTTCAGTAAAACACAAAGTATTACAGCGACAGAAACTACAGAAAGCGATGCATTAAATCCTTTAGCAGGTATTATAGTATCACCATTTAAAAACATTAATGTTTTTGCGTCTTACACTAACAGTTCATACCCAAGAACAGCAACACGTTTAGATGTAGATGGTAACGAATTAGGAAATGAACGTTACGACCAGTTTGAAACCGGTATAAAAACCAATTGGTTAAATAACAGATTACGTTTTAACTTCACCTTCTTCAAAATCAATAACAGAGATATAAACTTACCGGTTTATGATGAGAATTGGGTCGCTACTGGATTTTATCAAAAAGGAGGTAACGATGAAAGAAAAGGTGTGGAAGTAGAGTTGAGTGGACGTCTTTTAGAAAACTTAGAAGTAATAACCGGTTATTCTTACATTGATGCACAATATAAAGAGCATACCTCTTTTGTGTATGGTTCAGCACCTTTAAACACACCAAAGCATACATTCAACGCTTATGCTAACTACAACTTCAAACAAAAATTAGAAGGCTTATCAGTAGGGGCAGGAGTATATTATACAGGTGAAAGACCAATTAACGACTGGAGTGCCGGTGCAGTAACGCACGAGGGAATTGTGCCAAACCAAGAGCCATTTTATGTAGATGCTTATACACAAGTAAATGCACAAGTAGCTTACAGAATTAATAACCATTGGAATTTTAGAGTACTATTAAATAATGTATTCGATGAAATAGGATATAACGCTTATAGAACAAGATTTATCAATCAAACAGACCCAAGAAATTTTGCGGCAGTATTGAGTTATTCGTTTTAGAATTGATTTGAATTTGAGTAATTGTTGAAAAGCCTCACGTTTGTGAGGCTTTTTTATTATTGATCAAAATCATCTTTTTTTATTACATACCAATTGCACAAACTATCTTTATAAGTAAATTGTCCAGAAGGAGTCATGCCTATCTTATTAAGAATAAAATTTGAAGCTAAATTTTCCACAAGTGCAGCNGCACAAATTTCTTTAAGTTTTAGTTTTTTAAAACCATACTCTAAAGATGCTAGTGCAGCTTCCGAAGCATAACCATTTCCCCAAAATTGCTCTTTCAATCTGTATCCTAAATCATAGTAACTAAAGTCTTCACGTAGTTGTTGTTCGTATTTTAGTCCAGACCATCCAATAAATTCATCAGTATCTTTTTTGATGATGGCAAGTCTACCAATACCATTAGATTTGTATTGGTCTAGAATATTACGAACCATCAAAACAGATTCATTAATATGCTTTACAGGGTTATTTCCTAGGTATAGATGCACTTTTGGATTAGAATCCAATTCAAAGAAATCTTGAGTGTCGCTTAGCGTTACAGGTCTTAAAATTAGACGCTTAGTTTCTATAATTTCTGGTTGAAATAAAGCCATAGCTAAAAATAAAAAAAACTTGTGTTAAAAAATCAACACAAGTTTTTTATCTTCTATTTTAAGATCGTATTACTTTAAAGTCGTAAGCTCAGCAATTTTACAAATCACTTCTACAGCCTTTTGCATACTTTCTACAGGTACATATTCATAACGTCCATGGAAGTTATGTCCACCTGCAAAAATATTAGGACAAGGTAAACCCATATAAGATAATTGTGAACCATCTGTACCACCTCTAATAGGCTTTATAATTGGAGTAATACCAACTTGTTTCATGGCTTCTTCAGCAATATCTACAATATGCATTACAGGTTCTACCTTTTCTTTCATATTGAANTACTGATCTTTGATTTCTAATTGAAAAACTTCAGCTTCAAATTTGGTATTCAAATCAAANACNACCTTTTCCATCAAAGCNTTTCTGGCTTCAAATTTATCTTTATCATGATCTCTGATAATATATTGAAGTGTTGTTTCTTCAACCTTACCATCAATACTGTATAAATGGAAAAAGCCTTCATAGCCTTCCGTATGTTCTGGTGTTTCTAATCTTGGTAATGTATTGATAAATTCCGAAGCATAATACATGGAATTTACCATTTTACCTTTAGCATAACCAGGATGTACTATTTTGCCTTTTGCTACTATTTTAGCACCAGCGGCATTGAAATTCTCGTATTCTAATTCGCCAATTTGGCTACCATCCATAGTGTATGCCCAGTCGGCACCAAATTTTTCAACATCAAACTTATGGGCACCTCTTCCAATTTCTTCATCGGGAGTAAAACCAACTTTAATATCTCCGTGTTTTATTTCAGGATGATTGATTAAATACTCCATAGCTGTAACAATCTCGGTGATACCAGCTTTGTCGTCAGCTCCCAAAAGTGTTGTGCCATCAGTTGTGATCAAAGTTTGACCTTTGTATTGCAACAAATCTTCAAAATAATCTGGTGAAAGAATAATATTTTCGTCTTCGTTTAAGACAATATCCTTACCGTCATAATCTTTTATAATTTGTGGTTTTACATTAGCACCTGTAAAGTCTGGTGAAGTGTCAAAGTGAGAAATAAAACCAATAGTTGGCACTTTATGATCTACATTACTTGGTAGAGTTGCCATAATATAAGCGTTATCATCAATAGTCACGTCACTCATACCAATAGCTTTAAGTTCTTTAACCAATTTATTGGCCAAATCCCATTGCTTCTCGGTACTCGGAGTGCTTTCAGAATTTGGGTCAGACTCAGTATCTACAGTAACATAGCTTATAAAACGATCTATAATATGCTGCATAGTTTTGCTTTTATTGCAAATTACAATTTAAAAGTGATTACAGGAAGTTTAGCATGGTTTACTAAATCTTCTGATATACTTCCACCAAAGAAATGACTTAAGCCCGTTCTTCCATGAGTAATCATAGAAAGTGTATCTGCATTAGTTCTTTTAGCATAGCTTAAAACTCCATCTTCTACGTTGTGGTCTGCTATGTAATCTATATTAACTTCATCTTTTTTGATGTTTGCTAACGAAAGGAACTTAGCAATTTTTTCATCTATTTCATCAGTGCTTAAAAAGCTAATTGAAGGTAAATTAACATGAAGTAATGTTACTTTTTCACCTAACTCATTTAAAAGTTCAAGAGCACTTTTTACAGTAGCTACACTTTTCTCAGAAAAATCGGTAGCTAAAACAATNTTNTTAAAGCTGATAGTTTCTGGATTAGATTTTACAACAAGTACAGGTGTATCACTGTAACGTACTACTTTTTCTGTATTAGAACCAGTAAAAACGCCATCATGATCGCTGTGGCCACGAGAACCCATCACAATTAAATCTGCTTTTACATCTTTAGAAACCTCAGAAACTTCTTTTAATACTTTATGATGCTTTATTATTGGAGTTACAGAAAGACCTTCTAAATATGGTTTATCTAAAAATTCTTCAAACTTTTTATTGGCAACCATTAACATGAATGCAGTTTCTTCGCTTTTTTGAGAATCAGAAGTTGTAATGATAGATTCTGAAAGCTCTAACATGTGCATTACTATTAATTCTGAATTGTGTTTTTTAGCCAGTGACGCGCCTGTTTTTAAAGCGTATTCTGAATATTCCGAAAAGTCTACTGGAATTATAATTTTTTTCATGGTGTTATGGTTTTATGGTTGCTCAAAGTTATTTAAAAATGCTGAAATAAATCATGATAATTGACAGTTTGTTGTAAAATTATTCCTGTTAATCCATAGAAAAGAAGATTTTAGATTCTTATTTTTGCATAGCAAATATTTCCTCATGTACAAAGCTATTATCCGACCAATTCTTTTCTGTTTCGATCCTGAAAAAGTACATCATTTTACATTTTCGTTAATCAGAACTATTTCTAAAGTTCCTGGAATGCCAAAACTGTTTAAAAATCTATATGTTATAGATCATAAAAATTTAGAAAAGGAATTATTTGGATTAAAATTTAAAAACCCTGTAGGCTTAGCTGCTGGTTTTGATAAAGATGCTAAACTTTATAATGAACTTTCAAATTTTGGTTTTGGTTTTGTGGAAATAGGAACATTAACCCCAAAACCACAAGATGGTAATCCTAAAAAGCGTTTGTTTAGATTAAAAGCAGATTCGGCGATTATCAATCGTATGGGATTTAATAATGGAGGAGTTGAAGATGCTGTAAAACGTTTGAAAAAGAATAAAGGTGTTTTAATTGGTGGTAATATTGGAAAAAACAAAGTGACACCAAATGAAAATGCTGTTGAAGATTATAAGATTTGCTTCAATGCTTTGTTTGATTATGTAGATTATTTTGTGGTTAACGTAAGTTCACCAAATACACCAAACCTTAGAGCTTTACAAGATAAAGAACCGTTGACGAATTTATTGAAAGCTTTACAAGTGCTAAACTTTCAGAAGCCAACGTCTAAACCTATTTTATTAAAAATTGCGCCAGACCTTACTAATGAGCAATTAGATGATATCATTGATATTGTAAAAACTACAAAGATTGATGGTGTTATTGCTACAAACACTACGATTTCTCGCGAAGGTTTGCAAAGTGACCATAAAACTGAAACAGGAGGTTTAAGTGGAAAACCATTAACCAGCCGCTCTACAGAAGTTATAAAATATTTGGCTGAAAAAAGTAATAAAGCTTTTCCAATTATTGGAGTAGGAGGTATCCATTCTGTAAAAGATGCTCTAGAAAAAATTGATGCAGGTGCAGATTTAATCCAGCTGTATACGGGTTTTATCTATGAAGGGCCTAAGTTGGTAAAAGATATCAATAAAGCTTTAATAAAAAGTTAAGTCAATTAAAACTATATCCACTTATTACTTTTTTACAAAAGATAAAACTTTACTAGCTCCATTGCTTTCTAATTTTATAAAGTATAGTCCACTCTTTAAAGGCTCAATATTAATGTCACTCAAATCTTTTTGAGATGATATAGACTGTTCTTTTATAATTTGCCCCAAAGTATTGTATATACTATAAGCTTCAGGAAGTATTTCTGCTTCAATTGTTATTTGAATAGAAGAAGGGTTAGGATATAATTTTATGTTTTGAGAGTTGAACTTATCAATACTTAAGGTAGTATTAAAGAAACTATCTGTATTGCCATAACCATAATTTCCGCCAGTGGCTAAAAGTTCATTGCTGTCATCTCTAAGCTCATAAAAACCATCACCCGAAAAACAGCATATGCCATCTCCATAACTATCAGTTATAATGAATGAATAGCATTGATTATCAGTAGTATTGAAAACTTCAGAAATAGTGGTAAAATCATCAACCCCATCAATGTAAGGTCCACCAGAATACAATACATTTTCATCTCCATCTACAAATTGCCAAGAGGTTTCGTCTGGCCAATCGTCCAAAGTCAGACTTAGCGTAATTGTGCTGGTATTGATGCCTTCAGCACCAACTTCTATATAAGATTCTTTTACCTTACTTATAGTTTCTGATCCATTAGAGACAGTTAAAACTACGTCATAGAAACCATTACTATTATAGGTGTGCGTTGGATTTTGAGTAGTATAATCAATAATATCATCTCCATCCACATCCCAATTCCATGATGTTGCACCAACACTGTTGTCTGTAAAGTTTACAGTTAAATTAGTACCACAACCCTCTGTTGTATCGGCAATAAAATCTGTACTAAAACTAGGGCAAGCTAAATCACTTCTATAAAATTGATAGATGGCATAAATCCTGGCATATTGTTGGGGTGAAAAATAAGTTCGACATTCTTTACGAGAGTAAGACATTAAATTTGTAGGATCTGGTTGGTAAAAATCGAGATTAGCATCTTGAGCATTCCCAGTATACTGACAACTAAAGTTGACATTAGAATAGCCTAGTTGTGGATCAGCAGGTGTGTCACAAATAAAATCTCCAGTGCTTTCACAATTAGATCCGTCTACCAATTCTTCAGTCGATCCCGAAACATTACTATTGCCATGAGTATGGGATAATGCGAAAAAATGACCCATTTCATGAGAAAGTGTACTGCCATTTGTAGCACAGTTATTTGCCATTAGAATCGTTTCAGGTCCACCAGGAAAATAAGCATAGCCACATAAACCACTCCCAGAAGAAGAGCTAGTCACTGAGTTTGTAAAATAAATATTGATGACACCATTTACATTATTTACAGAAGTTAAAGCACTTTCATCTGCGGTCTCAAAATCGTAGTAATTATCATCGTTGATATAATTGATACCATCACATAGAAAAAATTGAATTCCAGCATCTACATAAATAGAATTCATAATACTTATGGCTTGGTTCAATTCGGTTTCCGTTAAGCCACCAGTCCCAAAACTTGTATTAATAATATGTGCTTTTATAGGAACATCACTTAAAACAGTAGAATTTCTTGAAGCTAAGGAATTGTTCAGAAAGTCATTTTCATAAGACTTAATAAGCTCTTTATTTCGATTGAAAAACTTTTGATTTGCAGAAGTGTATGTAAAACCACATTCTTCACTTTGTGCATTTATGCTAAGTATAGCTAAAAGAAAGAATACGATTAGGGTAATTGAATTTGTAGGTTTCATTATAGATTATTTAGCGTAGCGGAAGGCTAAAATATAAATTTAATATAAATGACCTATTTTTAATCGATTAAATACCTGTAACAGTAGTATTTTTCCTTGGTAGTTTAATCATTTTTAATGATTAATTTTGAAGTCATCAACCGTTAGTAAATCCGAATTGAACTACGATACACTCATATCATTTGCAATAGCTACATCAGCACTGGCAATTTCACCAGGACCAGATAATATTTATGTCTTGATACAAAGTATTACTAATGGAAAAATTTATGGCTTGGTAACAGTTTGCGGTCTTATTACAGGTTGTATAGTACATACTACTTTATTGGCTTTTGGTATTTCTGCAATTATTAAGGCTAATGATGATTTATTCTTTGGAATAAAGGTTCTAGGTGCTTTGTATTTATTATATCTCGCTTACAAGGTTTATAAGTCTGATGCACAATTAGATTTTGATACGGAAACTGCGCCCAAAAAAAGTTTAAAAAGTCTTTTTGCACAAGGTTTTTTTATGAATGTTTTAAACCCAAAAGTTACTATTTTCTTTTTGGCATTTTTTCCAGGGTTTTTGTTTAGCGATGATTTAAATACCGTAATTCAATTTTATGTTTTAGGT
The DNA here is from genome assembly GCA_002706045.1 of Flavobacteriaceae bacterium. GTDB lineage: Bacteria > Bacteroidota > Bacteroidia > Flavobacteriales > Flavobacteriaceae > Winogradskyella. Next base: position 24,851 of record PAJL01000026.1, on the reverse strand, counting down.
GGTATTTTTATGTTAGTGTCTTTCATAATATTTTCTGCCATAGCTTTATTAGCTGGACAAATAAAAACCTATACGCTGAATCATAAAAATGCAGGTTTGATTCTGAAGTGGCTTCAAATAATAGTGTTTATTGGGATTGCAGTTTTCATTCTTATCTAAGTTTGAAATCGCTATTGTAAAGCTTATATTTGAAGCAATGAATAAAGCTGTAAAAATCATAGAATGTCCAAGAGATGCCATGCAAGGCATAAAGGATTTTATTCCAACAGAAAGGAAAGTCCAGTACATACAATCCTTACTTAGAGTTGGCTTTGATACTATTGATTTTGGAAGTTTTGTATCTCCAAAAGCCATTCCTCAAATGGTAGATACGGCCGAAGTTTTAGCACAGCTAGATCTTAGTAAAACTAATAGTAAATTATTAGCCATAATAGCAAATACTAGAGGCGCAAATGATGCTTCTGTACATCCTGAAATAGATTATTTAGGGTTTCCGTTTTCTATTTCTGAAAACTTCCAGATGCGTAATACGCATAAAACTATTGCGCAATCTGTGGTGACACTTCAAGAGATTTTGGAAATTGCTGACAAGTCCAATAAGGAGGTTGTGGTTTATATTTCTATGGGTTTCGGTAATCCTTATGGTGATCCATGGAATGTAGATATAGTAGGAGAGTGGACCGAGCGTTTGTCAAAAATGGGTGTTCGTATTTTGTCACTGAGTGATACTATAGGTAGTTCTAATCCTGAAAATATAGAATACTTATTCTCTAATTTAATTCCCAAATATTCTAATATAGAATTTGGGGCACACTTGCATACCATACCTACAACGTGGTTCGAAAAGATTGATGCAGCTTATAAAGCTGGCTGTAGACGTTTTGATGGAGCCATTCAAGGTTTTGGTGGTTGCCCAATGGCAAAAGATGAGCTTACAGGTAATATGCCAACAGAAAAAATGTTGTCCTACTTCACGCAAAAAAAAGCTCATGACTTAAATGCCATGAGCTTTGAGAGTGCTTATAATGAAGCTACTAAAATATTTTCAGTATATCATTAGTAGTTTATTCTTCTAATAAGCTATATTCAAATTGGGGATGTCCTCGTTCTCCATCAGCGTTGAACATTGCTAAAAACTTAAGTTTATAGTAATTTCCATTAGTGTCATTAACTATGTAAAATACATTATCTCTTAAAGAAGGTAAACTTCCTGGTCCACCACCATTTCTCCAAGTACTACCAATGTTTCGTTGATCGTTGTCAAAAGCTATCGTTGCAACATCAGCTAAAGTGAAATTTTCATAAGTATAGTCTGTTGTTTCAACATCAATCATGTATGAAATTGCACCTCCTTTTGTATTGGTTACCACAAAGTCAGAATAACCATAAGATCCATAACCTTCTATTTCGTTAGTAAATACTGTGAAGTTTAAATCCCATTGTGATTTTTGAGGTTCAACATTTACTTCTGTTTCAGTATTAAAGCTGAAAAATGTAAAGTTATAGTTAGAGTCTTTAGAAATTGCTACTTCTTCATATGTTGTATCATCCAAATCAGCATACTGTAAAATATAGTTGTCAGCACCTCTTAAGATTCGGATTTTCTTCCAACCTCTTGCATCTCCTGTAACAGCTACACTTCCTGTAGAAGCTGGTTCAGTAGCGACTTCAAACCCTAAGTTAACTAGATAAACATTATTGTCTTCATTAATTGAAGAAATAGCATCGATTGCAGTTTCAGTAATTTGACCAAATGGAGCATCGATATATGCCATATTGCTAGCGTCAAAAGTCCCAACAGCAACTTGAGGTTGTAAATCTTGTACTTCTGTAGAAGATGAATTTATAGCTGTAATATCATTAGTACTTAATTCAGCAGTTGCCATATAAATTGAACCATTAATAACTACTCTAAAATCTGAACCAGAGTAAAAGCCTAGGTCCCAAGAGTCGCGCTGAGCAACGCTGGTAGTGTTCGTACTTAGATCAACATAGACTTGATTTGGTTCGTTAGAACCACCAACTTCTGGTTCTACAGTTGCTCCTTCAATTACAACATCTATTGGTCCTTGAGCTGTATCGTCATCACTACAACTCGTAACAAAGATTGTAGCTATAAATAGAAATGTTGTTAAAAATTTGTTTGTCATGATTATTGGTGTATTTAAAAATTAAGATTAAACATTGCTTTGAGATAAAAGGATCTGCCATAACCCAATAACAAATTACTGTTAGAGGTTGAGTGAGTACCACCTGAAGATCCAGTACTACTTATATTAACATTAGTAATATCAAATAGGTTTCTACTGCCTAAAGTGATATCTAGTTTATTGTCTAAAAATGTTTTTCTAACGGATAAGTCTAACCACGTATAGTCATCTATTGTTGCTATGGAGTAGATGCTATTACCATCATCATCTGTTCCTGTAGCTCTATAATTTTGTTGTTTACCATTATATTTCAATAACATTGAAACTGAAGTATTGACTTTTTCGAAATAGTAAGACGCACGAGTATTTATTTGGAAATTGTATAGATAATCATCTTCACCATTAACTTCATTGCTGTTTTCTCGAGATATACCTTGAAGTGTAGCACCTATATTTAAGGTTAAATTTTTATACCTTAATGAATTGTCTAAAGTGAAACCTAATTGTCTAAATTTATCAATATTGATATACTGATATTGAAGCGGAGTAGAATTAACAACAGCCAAATCTATGCGGTCAGAAACATCGATATAGCTGAATTTAAAATTGTTGACTAACGAAATACCATTAAACCAACTTCGCTTTTTAAGATTTATAAAAGTTGAAAAACCATTTTCAGGTTTTAAATTTTCATTGCCTCTAACATCGTGATTAGAGTCTACAAAATAGTAGTAAAGTTCTTCAAAATTTGGAACTCTGTATGAAGAACCAATATTAGCTCTGAGCTCAAAACCATTTTCTAGAAGATAACGTGCATTAAAGGCGCCAATGAATTTAGAGTTATATAGCGAATTGTATTCGTAACGCAAACCAGGTCTAATAGAAAACTTATCGGTCAATTTTATTTCTGAAGATCCAAATAAAGCATAGTTGTTTTGCTTTCTGGTTTTGTTTTGTTGAGTAATTTCACCAGAAGCTTGTGTATCAAACCCTTCGATATATCGCATTTCATATCCAACCTGAAAGTCATAAGATTTATCTTTTATTATGTTGTCCAAAGTACCATTAGAAAAGATAACTTTACTGGATTGATAAGTCTCATCAGTTTCGTTAGACCTTTGCTGAGATAAAATGAAGTAGTTAAATTCATTAAGGTCCCTTTCTTGTTGTTGGTAAGATAGTGTTGCACTATAATTTGGTCCAGAACTGAAAGCTCCATCTAAGCTCAAATTGTTTACAAATCTGTTTGTGGTAAATATTCTATCTGAGGAAGATGGGTTACTGGTTTGTGTTTGGGTATCTATGTTGGCCCTAACAGCAGCATCGTAATAGAATACATTTTCATTGTAGTATCCAAACTTGTATCTCAGCGAGAATTTATCTGTTTTATAATTGATTAAAGCATCTGTATTTATTTGCTCTTTAGGTAACCATTCGTAACCTCTTAATCCATCATTCTGATAATAATCTCTTCCTTCTCTGTTATTTAAGAAACCAGCAAAATCATTTCTATTGAAACTAAGTCTTGCAAACCAATTCTCATTAATATTATGAGCAATGTTTAAGGATTGAATATGTCTCCCTTTATCAAACCATTCGTACTCATCACTAACCGTTTCTTCTTGCAAATAAGCTTGAATTTGCCAATCATCATGAGTAGACTTTTTTGTGATGATATTAATAACTCCAGAAACAGCATTAGCACCGAATTCCACTCCCATAGCTCCTTCAACAATTTCTATACGCTCAACGTTATCTAAATTTATTTGTGTAAGATCTATATTATTGCCTAAACCATTATCGCTAACCAAAGGGATATTATCTACTAAAATGTTTAAGTATTGACTATCAAGCCCAAAAAAAGACACTGTAGATCTACCTGTATAAGCATTAGGAGTAATGTTAAGGTTAAGATTGAAATTTAGAATATCAGATAGGTTGTTGGCAGCTATTTGCTCAATTTGCTTCCTATTTATTACAGTAACATTATATACTGACTTCTTTATTGTTGTAGGATTGTACTGACCTGTAACCACAACTTCCTTTAACTCTTCTGTCTTGGTAGAGTCTTGCTCTTTTTCCTGACTAAAAGTTTGAAGGCTTATAAAAAATAAAAAATAAATACAGATTTTATTTTTATTTAGACTCATTCTTGATTAATTTTGTCGCAAATATATAATCTTATTTTAAATCAGTCTAAATAAGTATAAAATTTTTAAAAATTAATTTTTTTCCAATTCATGAAACGAGCAATAGTATTTTCATTAGCATTTTTAGCCATCTCACTAACGGTGAATTCGCAAACAAAAAAAGAAAAAGACCAAGAATCAATTAAAGATATGTGTGGTTGCTTTGAAGTCACTTTTAATTTTGCAGAAACATTTTCCTACAGTAATGACTCTTTGTATAAGCCTTCAGAAACAAAGGTTGATAAAGGTTTAGAATGGGCACAGTTGGTGGAAGATGAAGACAACAAAATTTCAATTCAGCACCTATTGCAGGTAGGAAGACCAGATAGTCCNCATATNGTAAAGCACTGGAGACAAGATTGGTTATTCGAAAACACAGATTTCTATACTTATAATGGAGATAATGAGTGGGTTTTTGAAACCAAATCAAAAGATGATGTTAAAGGGCAATGGACACAAAAAGTATATCAAGTAGATGATAGTCCGCGTTACGAAGGCTCTTCAACTTGGGTTCATGTTGATGGAAAAAGCTATTGGGAAAACACTACAACAGCTCCATTACCAAGAAGAGAATATACGAAACGAAGTGATTATAATGTTACTTTAAGAGGTAATCGTCATGAAATTACAAATTACGGTTGGTTACACGATCAAGATAATGCAAAAGTTGTTAGAGAAAAAGGAGAAGAAGACGTAATTTTGGCAAACGAAAAAGGGTATAATACCTATGTAAAGGTAGATGACAGCAGATGCCAAGCGGCTCAAAACTGGTGGAAAGCACACCAAGACAAATGGGCTACAGTTAGAGCAAAATGGGATGAGGTTTATAGCCGAGATAAAGATTTGGTTTTAGAAAATAAGGTAGATAATAAAGTTCTATTCAAATATCTATTTGATGATGAAATGACTGCCGAAAAAGAAATCAATAAAGTGATAGAATCATTTGTAAAATAATATGAAACAATTAAGAAATTTATTAAGTCTTGTAACTTTTGTAGTATTATCCTTTGGTTTTGCCCAAGAGAATGTGTTTTTAAAACGTGATTTTTGGGGAACCAAGCCAGACGTGAAAACGATTGAAACAAAAATTAAAGAAGGCAATAATCCTGCTGAAGCTAACGGAAGTAATTTTGATGGAGTGGTATATGCTATCTTACAAGATGTACCTCTAAAAACCATTCAGCACATGATTTCCCAAAAAGGAAATGATGCCAATAAGTTAACGCATGACGGTAGAACCTATATTTTCTGGGCTGCTTATAAAGGCAATACAGATGTTATGGAGTATTTGCTTAAAAAAGGAGCAAAAACAGATTTAACTGACGATAAAGGAAACACTATTCTGAATTTCGCAGCATCATCTGGTCAACAGAATACTAAGGTTTATGATATCTGTATCGCAAATGGTGCTGATCTAAAGAAAGACTTAACTCCTAGTGGAGCAAATGCACTTTTATTGGTCGCACCTTACGATAATGATTTAGAGTTAATAAAGTATTTTCAGTCAAAAGGATTAGATATTGGTAGTTTAGATAATGAAGGTAATGGTGTTTTTAATTATGTAGCCAAAACCGGAAATATTGANCTTTTAGAAAAACTACAAGGCTNTGGCGTAAAGGGAACNGACAATGCTTTTTTGTTTGCAGCTTACGGAACTCGNGGTAAAGCTAATGGAGTTGAAGTCTATGAATATTTAGAAAGTGTAGGTTTAAATCCTAATACGGCAAATAAAGAGGGTGTTACACCTTTACATATTGTGGCATCTAGAAGTAAGGATACTAAACTTATTGAATATTTATTAGAAAAAGATCTAAATGTTAATAAGAAAGATGAAGAGGGTAATACACCTTTTATGAATGCAGCTTCAAGAAATGATATTGAAATTGTCGCTTTGCTTTNAAANAANGTTNAGGATATCAATGANNTTAACGATAAAGGNCAGTCGGCATTAACATTGGCTATAAATGGTAATACACCAGAAGTTGCTGAGTTTCTTATTAAAAAAGGTGCAAAGACCTCTATTTTAGATAAAGAGGGTAATAACCTAAATTATTACTTGATCAATTCTTACTCTGAAAAAAATAAAGACCATTTTTCAAGTAAAATGGTGTTACTTAAATCAAACGGTATAGATTTTGTTGCTCCACAAGAAAACGGAAATACTTGGTTTCATTTAGCGGTGAAAAAGCAAAGTTTAGATTTACTAAAACTAGCTGCAGGAATGGGACAAGATGTAAATGCTAAAAACAAAGATGGCAATACAGCACTTCATCTTGCTGCTATGCAATCTAAAAATGATGATATACTTAAATTCCTTCTAAAGGTAGGTGCAAAGAAAGATTTAAAAACAGACTTTGAAGAAACAGCTTACGATTTAGCAAAAGAGAATGAGTTATTAGAAAAGAATAAAATTTCAGTAGAATTTTTAAAATAAATTTAAAGTTACGAATGAAAAGAATAAGCTTATTAAGCCTTTTGGCAATTGTAGTTTTAGGATTGGTATCCTTTAAAAACTTAAGCGATTCCAACAAATATAAATGTATGATTCAAATGACCAATTACTCAGGTGAAGGAGCATACATTGTAATATCGCTACTGAATCCTGAAGGTGAATATATAGAGACATTGAATGTAAAAGGAGAGGATGATGAATGGTACAATACTGTAGAATCTTGGTGGGATTTTTATGGTAAAAAGCGTAACGATATAGATGCCATAACAGGTGCAACTATTAGTGGTGGCGAGCGTTCGATTAGTGTTATTGAAATAGACAGTGATAAACTAGATAAAGGATATAAGTTAAGATTCGAATCTGCCGTAGAAGATCAAGAATATTACGAAAGTGATGTAGAGTTCGATTTAACTTCAGAAAACGTAAAAAGTAAAATTGAAGGTAAAGGCTTTATCAGATACGTACGTATGATGCCTCAATAAAACCAAGTTAAATGACCATTTCTATCTGGAGATTTAGTCATCTTATGTTGGCTTTGGTATCTTCAATTTTTATTGCCTTAGCCGCCATAACGGGTTTAATATTAGCTTTCGAGCCGATATCAAATCAGTTAAAACCATACAATATTGACGGTAACACCACTTTAGCAACTACCGTTCAAAATTTATCAGAAAGCTACGATGAAATCATTACCATTGAAACCGATGAAAATGATTTTGTTGTAGCTTCTGTTATTACTAATGAAGGAGATAGCGAAACCTTTTATGTTAATCCCGAAACAGGTGAAAACTTAGGTGAACTCATTGAAAAAGCACCTTTATTTAGGTTTGCAACAAACCTACACCGTTCCTTGTTTTTAAAATCTACAGGACGTTTTATCGTTGGGTTGGTTTCTTTCTTTTTAATCCTAATGGCTATAACAGGTGTAGTGTTAATTGCTAGGAGACAAGGAGGNATTTTAAAGTTTTTCTCAAAAGTTATAAATGAAGATTTTTCGCAGTATTATCATGTAGAGTTAGGTCGCTGGTTTCTAATTCCAATAATTATTGTGGCTTTTACAGGTGTTTATCTGTCCTTGGAAAAATTTTCACTTCTACCAGAAACAAAAATTTCACATACCTATCCAGAAGTTGAGTCTGAAAACCTTAAAAAAATAAGTTTTAATGATTTCAAAGTCTTTAATGACATTAAAATTTCAGAAGTTAAAAGTTTTGAGTTTCCTTTTTCTGATGATGTCGAAGATTACTTTTTTATAAAGTTGAAGGATAAAGAATTATTGGTTAATCAATATTCTGGAGAGATTGTTAGTGAGCAACAGTATCCTTTGGTGCAACTGATGTCGCAATGGAGTTTATGGTTACACACAGGCCGTGGCACTTTAGTTTGGTCTGTAGTATTGGCCTTAGTCTGTTTGGCTTTGTTTTTCTTTATTTATTCAGGTTTTGNAATGACTTTAAAACGTCGAAATAAAACAAAGAAAACCAAAAANAAGTTNAACAAAGATGACGCAGAATACATCATTTTAGTAGGTTCCGAAACAGGGAATACTAATGATTTTGCAAGGTTGTTTTTTAATGCANTTTTAGAAAACGGAAAGAAANCCTACATCACAGAGCTTAATAATTATTCTGATTTCAGTAGNGCCAAAGAAATNATTGTGTTTACATCAACTTATGGNGAAGGAGAAGCTCCGATAAGTGCTAATAAATTTGACAAAATTCTACCNACANTACATCAAGANAAGGAAATACAATATTCNGTAGTTGGTTTTGGCTCGNTNCTNTACGAAGCCTACTGTAAGTATGCTGAAGACGTCGATGCTATGCTAAAGCAACANGANAATTTTGTTGAGAAACTTCCGGTCTNCAAAATAAATAATCAATCTTTTGAAGCTTTTAAAACTTGGTTAGAATCATGGAGTGCTAAAACAGATTTCAACCTAACAGTAAAAGCTCCAGCAGAAAAATTGAATCCAAAATATACCAGACAGTTTGAAGTGGTAAAACGTACTGAACTCAATGTTGATGATACTTTTTTACTACAGTTAAGACCAAAGAAAAAAATCAAATTTCAATCTGGTGATTTGCTCGCCTTCCGTCCAAATAAAAATGAAGCTGCCAGACAATATTCTATTGCGAGAGTTAATGGTGATATACTTTTAAGTATAAAAAAGCATGATAGAGGATTATGTTCAACATATTTTAGTGAACTGAATATTTCAGATGTTATTACTGCAACAATAGAATATAATAATGATTTCCACTTTCCTAAGGAGAATAAAAATGTTGTATTGATTGCCAATGGAACAGGAATCGCACCCTTTTTAGGAATGATTCAAGAAAATTCTGGCCAGCAAAATATCAGTTTATTTTGGGGAGGACGAACAAAACGGTCTGTGGAATTATATGCTGATACTTTAAATGAAGCTTTAGAGAATGAAACCTTATCACAATTTTATGCGCAATATTCACAAGAGCAAGAGCATAAACTTTACGTTCAGGATATCATTGTTGAACATTCAGAGTTTATAGCTAACCACTTGCGTAACGGTGGAAAAATAATGATTTGNGGNTCTATCGCTATGCAAAATAGAGTNTTGGAAGTTATTAATNANATAACAACCAAACATCTCGAAGCTCCTCTAAGTACCTTTGAAAANAACGGACAATTAGCNATGGATTGTTATTAATTTAATGCNTCAAAGTCTCANTTTTTAGTTAATNCTAAAATAATTGTCAAAAGCCTAGAAATACGCTTATAGTTTATATATAATCTGTATCTTTGCGTGCAATTATATCTTAATTGCCATGACAGCACACGAAAACAAGATCTTAGGTGAGGGACTCACTTACGACGACGTCCTTTTAGTTCCAGCCTTTTCAGAAGTACTTCCCCGCGAGGTCAATATTCAAACAAAATTCACAAGAAATATAACCATTAATATTCCCGTGGTTTCCGCAGCAATGGATACGGTTACCGAAAGCAAAATGGCTATTGCCATGGCTAGGGAAGGTGGTATTGGTGTTCTTCATAAGAATATGACTATAGAACAACAGGCCACTAAAGTGCGTCGTGTAAAACGTGCTGAAAGCGGCATGATTATAGATCCAGTGACTTTGCCAATCGGTGCAAAAGTGATTGATGCTAAAAATGCTATGAAAGAGCATAGCATTGGAGGTATCCCTATTGTTGATGACAATGGAATTTTAAAAGGTATTGTTACTAACAGAGATTTACGTTTTGAGCATGCCAATGATAGACCAATTGTGGAAGTAATGACTAGTGAAAAATTAGTTACTGCACCTGTTGGTACATCTTTAAAAGACGCTGAAGCTATTCTACAAGAAAATAAAATTGAAAAATTATTGATTGTTGAAGGCGATAAACTTGCAGGACTTATCACGTTTAGAGATATTACTAAGGTGACACAAAAGCCAATCGCTAATAAGGATACTTATGGAAGATTACGTGTTGCTGCTGCAATTGGTGTAACAGGTGATGCTGTAGATAGAGCAGAAGCGTTAGTGAATGCAGGTGTTGATGCTGTGGTTATTGATACAGCTCACGGACATACAAAAGGTGTAGTTGCCATCTTAAAAGAAATAAAATCTAAGTTCCCAGAGCTTGAAGTAATAGTAGGTAATATAGCAACAGGAGAAGCTGCAAAATATTTAGTTGAGGCTGGTGCAGATGCAGTAAAAGTTGGTATCGGTCCAGGTTCTATTTGTACAACGCGTGTGGTTGCAGGTGTTGGTTTTCCACAATTTTCTGCAGTATTAGAAGTGGCTGCAGCCATAAAAGGTTCAGGTGTTCCTGTGATTGCTGATGGTGGTATCCGTTATACAGGTGATATACCAAAGGCGATAGCTGCTGGTGCAGATACAGTAATGTTAGGTTCACTTTTAGCAGGTACCAAAGAAAGTCCTGGTGAAACCATTATTTATGAAGGCCGTAAGTTTAAATCTTACCGTGGTATGGGTTCTGTTGAGGCCATGAAGCAAGGTAGTAAGGATCGTTATTTTCAAGATGTTGAAGATGATATTAAAAAATTAGTACCAGAAGGCATTGTTGGTCGCGTACCATACAAAGGGGAACTATTTGAAAGTATTCATCAATTTGTTGGAGGCTTACGTGCTGGTATGGGATATTGTGGTGCTAAGGATATTGCTACTTTAAAACAAAACGGACGATTTGTGAAAATTACTTCTAGTGGTATTAACGAAAGTCACCCGCATGATGTTACCATCACTAAAGAAGCACCAAATTATTCGAGATAATAATCTTAGATTAATAAAATTTATAAAATAAAAAACCAGCATTTTGATGCTGGTTTTTTTATGTTCTAGCTAGAATTTTAGAATTAAGGGATAAAATTACTTGTAAGCATTATTAATCTACTTTCATTATTTCTTCAATAACTTCACCGTTTTCGTGAACAAGAATTTTTAACAGCTCTGTTTTTTCGTCTTTAACAAACTCAAATTGTAAATTTCTGTCCTTAACAAAAAACAAATTTTCGGTTTCAGGATGGAGGTTAACTTTAAATTCGCCCACTTCCAAATTTAGTAGGTTGTTTTCTTTAGAAATAGTTACGTTTCCTATCCGAGAAGATTTATAATTGCCTGAATATTTACTTAAAATTTCATCAGTTAACTTTATTTCTGTTTTAGGCGTTTTATAGATTATCGGTTGGTGGTCATAACTAAAAACTCTGGACATTTTCCAAGTATCATCTTCATGTTTCCAAATGTGTGTAAATTTAGCTTTACCAACCAGTTTTTCTTTTTTGTCATCTTCATTTACATAAAATATATGCTCTCCAGTTAGAATAGCTCCATAGTTATTAAGAGGAAATATTTCCATACTTCCTTGGATGACTTCCCTCCTCAATCTCCAATTTTCATTTGTACAAATACCTCTTTTTATTGCTTCTAAGAAATTATCTAATGTAGAAGTCAGCCCATTCTTATCATGATAAAATTCCAAATCATCTGTTAGAAATGTTTTCATTCCAATTATATCACATGAGTTATAGGCTTCCCAAAAAAGGCTGTCAGATTGAATTATTTCTTGAGATAGTACTTGAGATTCTTCGACATTATGTGTGGATTGTGCCGTTACCACATTCCCAGATATGATAATAAATGAAGCGAGAATTAAAAGTCTTGAAAATTTCATGAGTCTAAGTGTTTTCTTTATAGACCTCGAAGAAATTAGTTTGTTACAGTCTTTGTAATCAATATTTAATGGCTACTGTAAGTAGTTGTATGGTTTAGCGGTTAATTTATCAAGTACACACCAAACTAAAAATCCACGAGGATTTTCAGAATTAGACAAGAACAAGCAATTACTTATAGCCATTATTATGCTTAGTTTTTTATCCGTTTAAATTGGTTGCTTTGCACGCTTCTATTTCCTCCCGCCATCATTAAAATCATCGCTTCACTCACGCTTCCAGTTACCACAATCAAATTTCCATCCAAATCATTCCCGAGAATTGTTTTAGTTTCCTTGTTAACATAATATATTGGAATAAATGGATAAAGCGTTAGTTTACGTTCGATTGTAAAGAAATTATCTTTAATTCTACCTTTTAAATTAAACTCATCAATTATATTTTCGTCCGTTTCACTCAATAATTTCACATTAATATTCTCATTGTCAATCAAGGTGAGTTTAACGTTATTATTTTCAAGATTAATTGTTTCGGTTTTATCACTATAACTTGATTTTAATGTTGCCCATAAATTTTTTCGTAAGCTATCATTTAATCCGTTATTATAAATTCCATTCAGACTTTGCTTATTAAATTCAGACGTTTTAAAATCGTTTTCACGTATCAATCTTTTTGTTGAATAACAACTTGATAATGAAATCAGAAAAATTAGAATTAGAAGTTTTATCGTTCGCAATTTTGTTTTTTTAAATTAAGCACAGCGGTCTCGGCTATGAACAGTTGGGGATTTTATTCTCTAACTTTTCGGTTTAGCACCGACCTTTGTTTTATGTTTATAATTTCGTTTTATTACTTTCGCCCCAATTGGTTATAGCCATTGTTGTGCGTAGTTATTTTTTCATCGCTTCCATTTTATTTCCATTCTGGAAGATGTTCATTTTTATTATCTTTTCATTTTCATTTCTGATAAATTCAAACTGCACATCTACTTTTTTTACAAAAAACTTATTTTGAGTTTCTGCAATTAATTCAATTGCACTTTGTCCAGAGAGTTGAGCATATAATACAAAATCATTCAAGAAAATATTGAAAATCACATTTTCATTAATAGCATAATTCCCTTCAAACTTTTTTAATTCGTTTTCAGATAATTGAATTTCTTTTCTTGATGCAACAAAATGTAGAGGTTGGTTGTATAAAATTGCGTCTATTGCTTCGATAGCAGGTGTTGTTGCATCAAAGTTTTGCAAAATAATGATGGTTTTATCACTATCTAAATGTCTTTCAAAATGAGTTTCAAAACCGTTGGAATTTCCTGCGTGATATACTACTTTCCCAATGCCTTCTTTTTCTGTTATCCACCAACCAAAACCATAATTTATTGAATTTCCATCATTTAGTTTTGTGAATCCATATATTAAATCCAAATCTTGTTTTGAAATAAAATTTGTGTCATACAAAGCTTTATCCCATTTCAATAAATCTGATGTTGTTGTATGAATATTTCCAGAACCATAAATACCATTACTCCAAGTAACTTCTCCGTGATTAGATAAAATTTCAGGTCGCTCTCGTTCTTTTAAACTATCTGAATAAATGTATCCTATAGCAATATTTTTCTTAATTGTTATGTGCTTAAATCTATGATAATCAAATGTGCTTTCCATTTTTAGTGGATAGAAGATATTCTCAGTTAAAAAATTATCATATGATTTATGAGAAACACGTTCAATTATAACTGCTAAAAGTTCAAATCCTATTCCGCCATAAAAGAATTTTTCTCCAGGATTAAATCTTTTTGTTGGTTTATACTTTTTGTATAGCTTGATAATGTCTTTATTATCTGCAATTTTATTTTTATTCCAATTTTCTTCAAAAATGGAATCATAATCAGGAATTCCGTGTGTATGAGTCAGTAAATTTTGAATCGTTACATTTTTATAGAATTTCAGTTCGGGAATATATTGTGACAATTCATCCGTTAACCTTAACTTTCCTTTATTCTTTAAAATAATTATTCCCATTGCCGTAAACTGCTTTGAAACAGAGTTCAGCTTATAGATAGAGTTATTAGTTAATAATTCTTGTTGTTCAACATTTGAAAACCCGTAACTTTTTTCAAAAATAGGAATACCTTTTTCGGCTATTAGAATTGAACCATTAAATCTATCACTTTGATTTAGTAATGTGAAAATACTATCTAACTTTTCAGCTTTCGACTGTGCTCTGACAATACAAATAGTTAAAAGTAGGCTTAATGTAAAAAATATTTTGTTCATTGGATTGTCGGCTGTTTTTTATAAGACGAGCACAATATTTATTTGTTACAAAAAGTCATTTTGAGTTCTGTTTTAATTACGCACAACAATAGGATATACGTATTAACTATATCCACATTATATGTTTATGCCTACAATGTAAAGAAAATAAGTTAGTTATAGTAAAATAAAAAAACCACTAACAGCTAAATTAGTGGTTTATATAATTTTTTATTTAAAGTTCCTTTTAAGGAGCTACTGGTACTACACCAAGGGTGTATAGCTGTTCCATTGTTGGGCTTTCACTACCACCTGCAGGCTCTAAAGTAATACCAAATGCCTGGCTTTGGTTTGCATTGGTAATGGTAAAGATTTTGTTTTCGTCTGTGTTAAAGTCCTCAATAGTACCTAAACTTGTTGGTGTTAATGGGTTTAACGTTAACGACCATACTTGCCAAACTTTTCCTTCTGGTGCATTTGGTAAGCCTTCAGCATCTAAGTAGATGGTATTATCGGCTTTGTTCCAATATACTTTGGCATAACTGTTTGCAAAATCACCTTGTCCGCCAAGCGGCACAGCTAAGATATCTTTATCTCTAATGGCATCAAGAAGGTCTTTTGTGTGTGCCAAATTGTTCCTGGCATCTTCTATTTGGGTTTCAAGATATTGGTTTTCTATATCAGCTGTTTGTAGTTGTTCTTCTAACTTCGTTTTATTATTAAGTGTCCATAATAAACCTCCTGCTAATAAAATAGAGGCAGCCCAACCTGTGTAAGAAATCCAGTTTGGTTTCTTAGGTCTCATATCTACGACTTTATTGTCAGTATCTTTTAATTTTCCTCTAAACGATTCAAAATTTATAGAATGTGGAGATACGGCAGCGGTTAACTTTACAACTGCGGCTTCTATTTCTAGAACTTCTTGTAACAATTCAGGATATTGTTGCAAAAGTTCATAGACCTCCTGATTTTCTTTTTCAGAAAGTTGGCCAGCTACGTATAGCTCTAAAATACCAGATTCTATGTATGCATTTATATCCATAACTTATAATACCATATCACGTAACTCCTTAATACAGTTACGATTTCTTGTTTTTACTGTTCCTATTGGCATGTCTAACTCTTCAGAAGTTTCTTTTTGAGTAAATCCTTTAAAGTAAAGAAGCTCAATAACTTCCTTACATTTTTTACCTAAATTCTTTACAAACTTTTTAATTCCTATAGCATCTGTACTGTTATCTAAATTATCATTGCTTGTTATAATATCTACGAAAAAATCCGAGTTGAGGTTTTGTTTTTTTTGCTTAAATGCTTTGGAACGGGTCTTATCTATAGCTGCATTTTGAGCTATGTTTAATATCCACGTAAAAAATCTTCCCTTTTGAGATGAGTAGGTGTGTGCATTATGCCATGCTTTTATAAAAACATCTTGCATAAGCTCATCTGCAATCGCTGTATCTTTAACAATGTTGTAAACCACTCCATGTATACTATCGCTATACATACCGTATAGTTTTTGGAAGGCTACTTCATTCTTATTTTGAAATTGCGATACTAGTGTGTCTAAATCTGCCATACAAAGATTTATTAAAGAAGTTTTGTAATGCTAGGGGAAGGGATANCATTANAAAACTTCTATTTGGTTAGTATTTTTTCTTTGAGGGATTTATTANTCAATAATACCAGCACAACCTACACGAGCGCCAGCAGCACCAGATGGTTGTGATGTAAAGTCGTCTACACCAAGGTGTACAATAATTGCTTTTCCTAAAATATCTTTAGTATCGTCTCCACATCCAATACACCATTCGTCTGTACTAATAGAAACGGTTCCTCTACCATTTGCATTAACTTCAAAGTTTCCTATATCTCCTTTGTGATAACCTGCTTCATCTCCCCATTTTCCATGTGGTTGGCCAGTTGGGTTCCAGTGTCCACCNGTAGATTTTCCATCAGGTGAAGAACAATCTGCTTTTTCGTGAATATGGATAGCGTGTTCGCCTTCCTCAAGTCCTGTAATGGTTCCAACCAAAGAAACAACACCATCTTTTTCTGTAAAGTTAATGGTACCTTCAGTATTACTATCACTTTTAGGAGATAGTTTAATTGAAAGCTTTTTTTCCATTGGNGCTTCNTCAACAATCTCTTCTACTTCCATTTCAGTTTCTTCAACAACTTCTTCGGCTTCTTTCTTGGTTTCTTTACAAGCTGTGGCAAAGACAATGCTAAATACAAATACTATNAGTTTTAAGTTTTTCATTTTTAAGTTTTATTGTTTCTAGTAAAGTTAATGATATAACTACGTTTCTGCAAACGAATACGGATTAGAGTTACAATTTTAATGAATATGACAAAAGTCATGTTTTAAGCAATTGCTTAGAATTAATTTTGAATCGTCAATAAATAGGTATGTGTCAATCATTAGTAAATAAATACAATGTTGCTGGTCCTCGTTATACCAGTTACCCAACGGTTCCGTATTGGAATATAGAGACGTTTTCATTGCAACAATGGACAGCATCTTTGCGTAAATCTTTTAATGAAAGTAATGCTACGGAAGGATTNAGNTTATATCTGCACTTGCCTTTTTGCGAAAGTCTTTGCACATTTTGTGGATGCCATAAACGCATTACCAAACGNCACGAAGTAGAAAGNCCTTATATAAAAGCACTTTTAAAAGAGTGGGATTTGTACAGAGCTATGTTGGGCGGNAAGCCAAAAATCAAAGAATTACATCTNGGNGGNGGTACACCAACATTTTTTTCTTCTGAGAATTTGAATTTTTTGTTGTCTGAACTTTTTAAGGTTTCTGAATTAGCAGAAGATTACGAATTTAGTTTTGAAGGGCATCCAAACAATACTACAGAAGCACACCTTCAAACGTTATACGATTTAGGTTTTAGACGCGTAAGTTTTGGAGTTCAAGATTATAATATTAAAGTGCAGCAAGCGATACATCGTATTCAACCGTTTGAAAACGTAAAACGAGTGACTGAACTAGCTAGAACGATTGGCTATACTTCTGTAGGTCATGATATTATTTTCGGTTTACCTTTTCAGACCGAAGAGGATGTTGTAAATACTATTGACAAGACTAAAGAATTGATGCCAGATCGTATAGCATTTTACAGTTATGCACATGTGCCTTGGATAAAAGGAAATGGTCAGCGTGGTTATAAGGATGAAGATTTACCTTCAGGAGATTCTAAACGTCACCAATACGAAACAGGAAAGCAACTTTTAGAAGAAGCAGGTTATATTGAAATTGGTATGGATCATTTTGCCTTAAAAGAAGATGCGCTGTACAAAGCTATGCAAAACAAGACCTTGCATCGTAATTTTATGGGTTACACAGCTTCAAAAACTCAAGCTATGATTGGTTTGGGAGTATCTTCAATTAGCGATAGTTGGTATGGTTTTGCACAGAATGTAAAATCTATTGAAGAATACTATCATTTGGTAGATAACGGTATTATTCCTGTGTACAGAGGTCATATATTGAACAAAGAAGATTTAGTAATAAGACAGCACATTCTTAATCTGATGTGCAATTTTGAAACGTCCTGGTTAAATGATGATTTAACATTTGATGAGCTACCAGAAGTATTAATAAAACTTAAAGAATTTGAAAAAGATGGTTTGCTAGAATTTGGAAGTAAACAAGTTTTAGTAACGGAAAAAGGCAAACCGTTTATCCGAAATATATGTATGGCTTTTGATTTGTTGTTGCAACGCAAAAAACCAGACACTCAATTATTCTCAATGACTATTTAAACCAAAAAAGATGAAAAAAATTATTGTACCAGTAGATTTTTCGGAATATTCGGAGTTTGCGCTAGAAGCAGCAGCTAACTTGGCCCAAAAGTACGATTCTGAAATTATTGTTCTTCATATGTTAGAACTGTCTAATGCTATTATTACAGCTAATAATGATTCTTTGAATGAAGAAGCCGTNTTTTATTTGAAATTAGCAGAACAACGTTTCGATAATTTTTTAGATAAGCCTTACTTAAAAGGGATTAAGGTATCTCCTGTTGTAAAACATTTTAAAGTTTGGAATGAAGTTAATGACGTTGCCAATGAGCATCATGCCAATCTCATTGTTATGGGTTCTCATGGAGCAAGCGGAGTAAAGGAAGTATTTTTAGGTTCTAATACTGAAAAGGTAGTGCGTTATGCTGATATTCCGGTTTTAGTAGTGAAACATAATCCTATTTTAATGGATTTTGAGAATGGCGTTTTTGCGAGTGATTTCTCAGAAGAAGCTATTGCTCCATATATAAAAGCTAAAAATACGTTTGACAAACTAAATGTAAAGTTGCATTTAGTATATGTAAACACGCCAGATGGAAACTTTAAAAGTACATCTGAAATTGATAAAAAAGTTACACATTTCTTAAAGAAAGCCGACGGTCATTTAGATAACTTGGATAATGTACATGTGGTTTCAGACTATACTATAGAAGAAGGAATTTTAAACTTTGCTAATACTATTGGTGCAGATGTAATTGCTGTAG
Source organism: Flavobacteriaceae bacterium (assembly GCA_002706045.1). Lineage (GTDB taxonomy): Bacteria > Bacteroidota > Bacteroidia > Flavobacteriales > Flavobacteriaceae > Winogradskyella. The sequence goes on along the minus strand of PAJL01000026.1, from coordinate 6,109 downwards.
CTACACATGGTAGAAGAGGTTTAGCTCACTTTTTTGAAGGTAGTATTTCTGAAGACATTGCAAATCATTCAACTTTACCTGTAATGACTTTTAAAATATGATTTTGGTGTTTTGTTAGTATTAATTACTATCATTGGGTGAAAACGTCAAAGACATTTGTCTTTGACGTTTTTTTTTTAATTAAAAACGATATCCTAGTCTTAGATGCAAGTTTAAGGCAACCCCATTTTTATCAGGCATAATCACATTCTCTTTTTCGAATAAGTGGTAATAGCCAATACCAATGCCTGTTTCATAAGTAAAATGTTTACCTACATTGCGACGAATCCCCCAAGTTGGTATAATGCTAATATCTGAAATAAANACAGTGTATTCTGGTAANGAACCTATAACTAAATCTGGATGATAGGTAGTTTTGATTGATATAAAATTTCCNCTATTACCATCAATACGTCTATTTTTAGAAACACGTTTATTAAGATTGTAATACCATCTAGGTTCTAAGGTTAGGGTTGGCACCATGATAAAATTCCGTGATCCTACAAAATTTTCATTGAAAATAGCAGCATCTAAGCCAAGCTCACTTCGAAGTGCAATGGAGTTAGAAATTTTTGCTTCATTATGTGCCCAAATACCTAGAAATCCTGTTTGGATTCCAAAAGTAGATTTCTCCACGCTAGCATCTTGAGCATTTATTGAGACAATAGAAAGGAGTAGTGCTAATCCAAAAAATAATTGTTTCATAATTTGATTGAAGATTAATGATTTATGCTACAATTATAATGAAAAAAGTTACGAAAAGACTATAAATATTTAGTTTAGACTTTTTTATTGATGGCGAAGTCTACCAGTAATTTCATCAATATGAATTATAAAAACAATAGGTAAATTATCAGTCTCGATTTTAGCAGAGAATTCATGAATATAATCTAGATCTACAAGTTCTTTTCTTAAGACCAAATCTTTTATGCCTAAAGAAAATTCGTGTAGCAAAGCTTTGGCATGGCTACCTTCCATTTCTTCAAAAGTACCATGAGCTACTACGGAAGTCCAGTCGTTTACAGATTCTATTTCCGTAACTTCAAGAGCCACTGCGCTATGCAATCTTAAGGCATTGATTTTATGGCCATCTCCTGAATAACAAATGATTTTTTCACCATTATAGAAGTAGGTGATAGGTATGACATAAGGCTTATTGTTGTAAATATAGCCCAAATGACCAATGTAATTATTACTAAGAATAAAGGCGGATTCTTTATGTTTTAAAGACTTTCTCATACTGAAAACTTTCACAGTATAAGATACGAAAAATTTTAATGACAATCAATAGCGCTAGAAGCCATTTCTACAACTGGAGCAGGTGAGATGTAAGGGATACCAAGTCCTAATCCTCTGAGAATAAATAACACACCAATAACTACAACAAAAACAGGTATTGCTTTCTGAATACGTTGTTTTATGGTACTGTTTAAAAATTTACCTAAGTAAATTGCGGAGGTCATTAAAGGGATAGTACCTAAACCAAATAATATCATGTAAAGACTTCCTTGCAACAAGCTACCAGTTGCCAATGAACCAAAAACAGCCATGTAAACTAGTCCACAAGGCAAAAAGCCATTCAAAAATCCGATAGTTAAAAAAGTATCTGATGTTTTCTTTTTTAAAGCTTGTCCTAAGTTNGACTTTACTTTTGAGATGATCTTNTTTATAGGTCTTGATAAATTGTATTTNCTAATGGTTTTATAAGGAATTANAACCAAAACAATCATTATAATACCAATGGCAATAGATAATTGCTGTTGTAAACCAAAAATGTAAAGACTTTTACCAAGTAGACCAAAAACTAAGCCTATTATGCTATAAGCTAATAGTCTTCCAAAATGATAAATACCAATTTGGCTTACTTTTTTGAATGAGTTAGAACGATCTACAGGAAGCATAAAGGCTATTGGTCCGCACATACCTACGCAGTGTAAACTACCCAATAGCCCTAATACTAATCCTGATACTAACATGCTTTAATAATTGATTTCTTTTTTGAATAGATAAGGTTTATTATCGTATTCCCAATCTATTTTAATGTTCCAACGACCATCTAACAAATGGTTGTCAGGTATGAGCAAATTGTGGCTAGATAATGAAATTGGAGTTTCAAAATCTAAATGCTTGTTAGATGGTCTATATAGGAACACTTTTCCTTTTATCTTGTTATAATCTAAATCTTTAGGGAAACTAACAACCATACCTTCATTAGTTTTTTTCCATGTGATATTAGTTTTAAGGGATTTTGCATTGTTTTCTTTATCAATATCTCCTTGAAACTTTAGCTCTTGCTGGTAGTAATCTTCTACAACCAGATCGTGATCATACTTTTTATCAGTACTCATACTGATAACGAAATACATTATAAAGGCAATAAAGCCTGCAAATGCAATAACTATAGCTGTTCCCCAATTTATTTTCATAACATAATTTATTTTGTCTTCCTGAATTTGCTTCAGGATTTCTAGTTATAACTTCTAGGACCTAAGAAGGTTACAGAAGTTGTTTCTATTAATTTTTCACCACTGTATACATCAATGGTTATTTCATTTTTATCACCAGATAAATCGCTTTGTTTTAATTCAATAAACAAGGTGCCTTCTGCTAATCCACTTTCCTTAACTTCAAAAGTCTCAGTTGTAGATACTAGTTTTATGTCACCATCAACACCTCTAAGTTTAAACTTAACATCTTTAATGTCTTCAGTTGTTTTATTGACTACTTTGTAAGTGTAAACATTACTGATGATATTATTGTCCTTATGCTCATACAGTTGTCCTGGTAAACGCAATACTCTAGCTTCAACATCATTTCTAAGCGCTAACATACCACCCAAAACACCAATGAGAATAATAAGTACGGCAATGTAACCTTTCATTCGAGCCGTTAATTTAAAAGGCTCTTTCTTTTCAATATTGTCTTCACTTGCATAACGAATTAAACCTTTTGGAAGGTTAATTTTTTCCATTATGGTATCACATTCGTCAATACAAGCTGTACAGTTTACACATTCTAGCTGTGTGCCGTTTCTAATATCTATGCCTGTAGGACAAACATTAACACATTGAAAACAATCAATACAATCTCCATAACCCAAAGCTTCACGATCTTCATTCTTTCTAAATTTCTTTCTACCATTTTCTGCTTCACCACGTTTNTGATCATAGGCTACAACTATAGATTTGTTATCTAAAAGTACACCTTGAAGTCGTCCGTAAGGACAAGCGATGATACAAACCTGTTCTCTAAACCACGCAAAGATGAAATAGAATACACCTGTAAAAATTAACAACGGAATTAATGTTCCCATNTGTTNNGCAGGTCCTTCTTGTATATATCTTAAAAGCTTATCACTTCCTATTAAATAGGCTAAAAAGATATTAGCTATTAAAAATGAAATCACTAAAAAGATGAACCATTTTAAAAGACGCTTTCTAATTTTTTCAGCATCCCATTTTTGCTTTTTAAGGCGCATTTGTTTGTTTCTGTCACCATCAATCCAATATTCAATGCGTCTAAAAACCATTTCCATAAANATGGTTTGCGGACAAATCCACCCACANAAAATACGNCCAAAACCTACTGTAAATAGAGTGATAAATACNACGCCTATAATCATGGAAATTACAAACAGGTGAAAATCTTGAGGCCAAAATGGAAAACCAAAGATGTTAAATCGTCTTTCAAGGACGTTGAACATTAAAAATTGGTTGCCATTAATTTTTACGAAAGGGGCAGCAAATAGAAACGCTAATAGAATGTAGCTTACTATTTTGCGCTTATCGTAATAAGGGCCTGAAGGTTTTTTAGGAAATATCCAATTACGTTTACCTTCTTCGTTAATTGTACCTATTGAATCTCTAAAGACTTCGTTGTCTGGCGTTTCCATGTAGGAGTTGACTTTAAGAATTAATCATTTGAAGCAACGGTTTGGTTTTCTTCCGTTACTTCTGTTTCGGTGTTTTCTTCTTGGTTGTCGTCTTGGTTAGTGTCTTCTTCGGTTTCAGTAGTTTCGCTTTCAGATGTGGCATCAGAACTTTCAGCAGATTCGTCTACCCAAATATCGCCTTGAGCTTCTTTTGGATTTGCAGGTGTGGTGCCCTGAAATTGTAGTACATAACTTGCTACTTGTGCCATTTCTAAAGGTTTTAAATTGGCTTTCCAGGATACCATCCCTTTGCCATCTCGTCCACCTTCAGAAATTGTTCTAAATACATTTTTGATGCCTCCACCTAAAATCCAGTATTGATCTGTTAGGTTAGGACCAATTCCACCTCCACCATCAGCCATGTGACAAGCCACACAGTTGGTTTCAAAAATCACTCGTCCAGCATTAAGGTCAGCGTCTTCAGTTAATAACTCTACTGTATTAACATCAACTAGGTTTTTGGCAGTTTTTTTGTATTCTTCTATAGCTCTGTTAGCCTCTGCATATTCTATTTCATATTCAGCAAACTGATCATCAGCATTAAGAATATGATAACGTACCATATAAATTACACCAAATACAATTGTAGCATAGAATCCGTATAACCACCATGGTGGAAGGTTGTTGTCTAACTCTTTAATACCATCGTAATTATGATCTAAGATAATTTCACCTTCAGCTTCAATAGGCTTAGAGTCTAAAAGTTTGGTGTACGTTTTCTTTACCCATAATGCTAATTTTGAAGGTGCGTTGCGCTGTGCATCGTATCTAGCTTTGCCTTCTTCATCTAAACTTTGGTAAAGAATATTATCTAAAGAACCTACAATACCCTCTATTGCTATTAATACTAATAGTACTAATAAAAGGAATAATAAAACTATAGGTTGTTCTATAAACGCTGGTTGATCGCCAGAATCTACAAAGTATTCAACTAGAGCAGCAATAGAAAAGAAGATTACTGGTACTCTAATGTATGATGGAATTAATTTTCTCATGATATGAAATCGTTTTGGTTATCTAAAGGTATATTGCTGACTTTTGTGATGTATTCTTTCTTTGCTGTAAACACCCAATAAAATAAGGCTATAAAAAAGACGAAGAATATTAAGAGCGATATCAATGGATAGATTTCTATTCCAGTGATACTTTCCATATGATGTTTTACAAACTTTAGCATAACGTTATTAGTTTTGAGCGGTTTCGTTAATAATCTCTTTCACTTTAATATCTGTACCTAAACGTTGTAGATAGGCAATAAGCGCTACTATTTCTCTGTTTCGCATTTCAACAAAGCTCTCACCTCCAGCAGCTTTATCAGCTTCATAAGATTTAGCAAAATCAGGATCGCTATAAAGGTTTTGCTCTATCTGTGTACCTTGTTCTAACATTGAAGTCTGAGCATTTGCAATATCTTCATCTGTGTAAGGCACACCAAGACTTACCATCGTTTCCATTTTCTTTTCGGTCATGGACTTGTCTAGTTTAGCACCTTCGCCAACAATCAACCATTTATATGATGGCATAATAGAACCAGTTGAGGTACTTTGAGGATCGTACATGTGATTAAAATGCCAGTTATCGTTATACTTACCACCAACGCGATGTAAGTCTGGACCTGTACGCTTACTTCCCCAAAGGAATGGGTGATCGTAAACATATTCACCAGCTTTAGAGTACTCACCATAACGTTCTACCTCACTTCTAAAAGGTCTAACCATTTGTGAGTGACAACCCACACAACCTTCTCTGATGTAGATATCTCTACCTTCTAATTCTAATGGAGTATAAGGTTGAACACTACTTATAGTTGGGATGTTAGATTTTACTACAATAGTTGGTATAATCTGTACAACACCACCAATTAAAATAGCAATTGTAGCATAGATAGTTAATAAAACAGGCTTACGCTCTAACCAAGTGTGCCATCCTTCACCAGCAACACGGCTTTTAGATACACGTTGTAAAGCAGGTGCTTCAGCAAGCTCATCAGTAACTTTGTTTTCTGCTCTAGAAACCGTCATGATAATGTTGTATACTAAGATAAGCATACCTGTAATGTATAATGTACCACCAATAGCACGCATCCAGTACATTGGCATAATTTCAGTAACTGTTTCTAAGAAGTTACCGTACACTAAA
>PAJL01000025.1 GCA_002706045.1 Flavobacteriaceae bacterium | reverse complement strand
TAAAGATATTCTTCAAAAAGAACCTGAGAGTGGTTGGTTAATTGTTGTTCCTTCTATGTCTCCCGAAAATTCACATCATTCTAAAACAACGATTGCAGGTGGTACAACTATGGATAATCAGCTAGTTTTCGATGTCTTTAGTAATTTTATTGATGCTTCAGAAGCTTTAGCTAAAGATAAAACGTACGCAGATAGTCTGAAAATAATGAGAAGTGAGCTCGCACCAATGCAAATAGGAAAATGGGGACAATTACAAGAATGGATGGAAGATTGGGATGATAAAGGTGATAAGCACAGACATGTATCTCACTTGTATGGCTTTTTTCCATCAAATCAGATTTCTCCATACAAAACACCAGAATTATTTTCGGCCGCTAAAACATCACTTATAGCTCGTGGAGATAAATCTACTGGTTGGTCTATGGGTTGGAAAGTCAACCTTTGGGCTCGTTTTTTAGATGGTGATCGTGCTCTAAAACTTATTAGTGACCAACTCAATCCTTCTATTCAAGCAGATGGAGAACAAAAAGGTGGTACCTATCCTAATCTATTTGATGCCCATCCGCCATTTCAAATAGATGGTAATTTTGGATGCACGTCTGGTATTACGGAAATGTTACTTCAAAGTCATGATGGAGCAATCCATCTTTTACCTGCTTTACCAAATGCTTGGAATGAAGGCTCTATAAAAGGATTGAAGGCTAGAGGAAATTTTGAAGTTGACATAACCTGGGAAAACAATAAACTAAAAACTGCAACTCTAAAATCTAAGATTGGTGGTAATTGTAGAATTAGATCGTATATACCTCTTGATGATGAAGGGTTGGTTGAAGCAAATGCTGAAAATCAAAACCCTTTATTTTCAACACCTGTTATAAAAACACCTTTAAATCATTCAGAAGAAACCTTAACTATTGATTCTGTACAGAAGGTTTTTGAATATGACATTGAAACTAGAGTTGGTGACATCATAATTATTAATGCTCAGTAATTTCATTTTTCACTATATTGATAACACTAACTAAACAACTAAAATTATGAAAAATGTATTAGCAACAATCGTTGGCTTAATCGCTGCTTCAGTAACGGTTTATATTTTTGAAACGCTTATTGGCCATAACCTATTTCCGCTTCCAGAAGGTGCTCAAGCTATGGATATGGAATGGATAAAAAACAATATGGATAAAATTCCTGTAGGTTCTAAAGTCTTTGTTGTCATTGGCCATTTTGCAGGAATAGTTGTGGGAATGTTGGTAGCTGCTTTAATTTCAAAAAAGAGCATGATACCAAGTTATATTGTTGGAGTATTTATGCTTGCTGCAACTGTTTTTAATATCATTATGCTTCCTAAAGAACTGTGGTTTACATTGAGTGATGGTATTCTAACTATAGCCGGATTTTTTATTGGAAAAACCTTAGCTCAAAAACGAATCACTACTAAAAATGTATAAAAAACTCATTTTTATATTGATATTATTGTTCTTTAGCAATACATCTATTGAAGCTCAAAGCCTAGAAAATCTTAAGGCAATCAATGAGACTTGGCAAAAATTCTACAAAGCTTTTGAAACGTTAGATTATACTTTGATGGCAGATATTCATGCCAAAGACTTAGTGCGTATTTCGGGTGGTCAACGAATTTTAGATTATGACACCTACATCAATAATTATAAAATTGGTTTTCAACGTGATAAAGAAAGTCATCAAACTAGTGAGATTTCATTGCGCTTTTTTGAACGTCTCAATACTAATACTACTGCTAGCGAACGTGGTATATATAAACTAACTCGCAACAAAGGAACTGAGAATGAAGAGTCCTACTATGGACAATTTCATGTTATCATGAAGAAAAGAGATGATCATTGGAAAATCACTTTAGACTACGATTCTTCTGAAAATGGAACTATCGGAGAAGCAGATTATAATAAAGCTTTTGCAATTGACGATTTTGATGAATTTCTAAAGAACTAAACGAGCAGCTCAATGTCTGATAAAATAAATTTAAAAGAAGCTATTTCCATTGGTATTGGTGGTATGGTTGGTGGTGGAATTTTTGCTGTTTTGGGTCTGGCTGTTTCTATAGCTCAAGGTGGCACACCTGTTGCTTTTATTTTTGCAGGAGCTTTGGCCTTAATAACATCCTACAGTTATGTAAAACTCTCTCAAAAATATCCTGACAGAGGAGGAACCGTTAAGTTTATTAACCAAGGTTTTGGCATTTCTATTTTTAGCGGAGCTATTAATAATTTGCTGTGGATAAGCTACATTATTATGCTGTCTTTATACGCTTCAGCATTTGGATCTTATGCTCCAAATTTATTAGAAATTACTAGTGACAAGACTATTGATTTTCATATTTATGCTAGTGCAATTATTGTATTTGCAACCATCATTAATTACTACAGTATTGCTATTGTTGGTAAAATTGAATCTTATGCCGTAATCATAAAATTAGTCTTACTTCTTGGCTTTATCGGTATTGGTGCTTATGGTCTTATAGGCAATGAAAGTCTTTCCCAGTTAGCCATATCCAATTGGGAAAATCCAGTACAATTGTTTGCCGCTGGCATGGTAATTTTTGTAGCCTATGAAGGGTTTGAACTTATCGCTAATGCTGCTCCAGATATTGTTAATCCAGAGAAGAATATTCCAAGAGCCTATTACTACTCTGTATTATTTGTCATTGTACTTTATATCATAATTGCTATCGTAACGGTTGGCTCTCTTCCTTTTGATAAAATTGCAAAAGCTGAAGACTATGTTTTAGCTGAAGCTGCTAAACCTATGTTAGGGCAAATTGGATTTACCATTATTACCATCGCTGCTTTGATATCTACGTTTTCTGCTATTAATGCTTCATTATATGGAGGAAGTCGTGTCAACTTCGAAATTGCTGAAGATGATGAATTACCAAACCACTTCTTATCCAAATTTTGGAATCACCCCATTGGTTTACTCATCACTGCCATTGCAACTTTAGTATTGGTGAATATTTTAGACCTAGAAAGTATTTCTACCGCTGGAAGTGTCGGGTTTATTTTGATTTTTGGTATCGTGAATTTGGTGGGCTATAAATGCGCCAAGGATACGAAAAGTCATAAAATAATTCCGCTTTTAGGCTTTATTCTGTGTCTTGCAGCATTAGTTATTCTTATTCACCAACAATACAGCTCTAACCTAACAGGAATTTTAGTTTCTATTGGAATAATAGCGCTTTGTTTTATTGTAGAATGGATTTTCAAAACTTCAGAAAAGAAGAAAAAGAATTAAGAATCAAAGTCGCAGAAGCCAATTAGCATCTGGGCAGTTCTCTTTATAGAATTCCAAATCCTTTGCACTACTGACACCTGGATAATCACCTGCATTATTCTGAATATCTTTAATAATCTGAAAATGGAGATGTGGTGGATAATCTCCATTAACTTCAGCTTTGCCTAAAGTTGCGATTTGTTCACCTTGCTTCACTTCTACTCCTACCTTTAAATCTTCAATAGAATCCAAGCTTAAATGTCCATAAAGTGTGTAGAACGTTTTGCCTTCTATATGGTGTTTTAAAATTATTGTCGGACCATAATCTCCATAGTTAGTATTATTTTTAAAACTATGTATTTCTCCTCTGAGAGGTGCATAAATTGGTGAACCAGCTTTAATCCAAAGATCTATTCCCAAATGAATATTTCGTTCTTCCTGTTGATTTTGCTCAGTCTGACTTGCATTAAAATAATCACTACGCTGATAAATTCCCCTTTGCTCTAAATAGCCACCATAAGCCACTCTGGCATTTTGAGTTTTTATATACTGCCAGATATAGGTTTCCAAATCTGAAGAAGACGATACATCAACCGTTTGTAATTCGGTATTATGAATAGATAAGTCTAAAGGAATGTAGGATTCTTTTGAAATATGTTTTCCTAGAACAGGAAAGGGATTTAAAGACTTAAAAAAGGTTTCAAAAGAAGAAAAGGACATAAAAATAAAATTTCCATAAAATTACAAATCTACTTTATGGAAACAACAAAGGAAATAAAATTTTGATCAGTACAATTTATGGAACTGAATCCAAGTTTAATTCATAATTACATTACTAAACTTAGCATTTACAATGATATTTCCACCTGAAGATTGTCCATCAGGATAATTACGAACTGTCTTTTGTGTTGTCGACTGATTATTATACTTAGATCGGTTGCCTTTAAAGTACAGACTATAATTGATGTTTTTTGGCAAGTTCACCAAAGCATCACTATTCTCTAAAACTAAATTTAAATTTTTGAATGTAGATGTAAGGTCGGAAATCGTCAAGTCACCAAAACTCCCATCAATGATTCCCGTATCTGACAACTGAACTATATTAACGTTAGACGATTTTGAATTCAACACCAAATGTGTTGCTTTTGTTATCTGTGCCTTGTCTACAAAATTGAGATTTAGTGTTCCTAAATTCCAATTATTTATAACCACAGGAGAATAAGATACATTGATGGAGGTATCTCCTCCATCAATGTGTTCTGCTACCAAATACGAATGAGATAATTCCCCTTTCATATTATATATTACAGAAGACAGTTTTAACTCACCATGTCTTATATTGGTCTTAAGTTTTGCCTTTTTAGGAATCTTAATCTTAATGACTTTTTTAACATTACTATTGCTACCAAAATCTGCTCTACTTCTTAACGTAGTTGCTCTTCTATGAGCCATTTCTTCTTGGCGCTTTGCACGTTCTTCATGTCGCTTTGCTTGCTCTTCCTGGCGTTTTGCCATGGCTTCTGTTCTCTTTTCCATAGCTTTAGCACGCTCTTCCATTTGTTTTCCAAAACGCTCTCCCCAAGCTTCCATCTTTTCAGCCCATTCTTCACCAAATTTCTCACCGAATTCCTCTCCCCATTTCTCCATGTCTTTGCCATACTTTTCACCAAACTTTTTTCCCCATTTTTCCATATCCTTAGCCCACTCTCCTTCAAAACTTTTTGCGAATTCTTCTCCCCATTTTTCCATTTTTTCTTGGTAACCCGATTCACTAAACTTTTTAGCCCATGCTTCCATACGCTTTTGAAGTTCTTTACCTCCTTTTTCTTCATACTTTTTACTCCACTCCGCTAAGTACTTTTCGCCTTCTTCTTGATATCTTTCGTAATCAAAATGAACAGCTTTTATACCACTTGGTAATTCTGGTAACTTTGGCATTTTTGGCATCTTAGGCATTTTTGGCATCGCTGGAAACTCAGCCATTTCTGGTAATTCTGGCAACTCAGGTATTTCTGGAATTTCAGGAATATTCGCCAATTCAAATTCTAAATCCTTCAAAAGCACAGAGTAATCGCCTTCATTATGCAAGCCAAAACTTCGACCTCCTGATGAGGAAATTACCACTTTATCACTAGAGCCATCTATGGTTAAATTCCAAGCTGCTAATGCTTTTTTTAACTCTTCCTCAGATAATTTTGAACTCTCCAAATACGCTTCTACCTCAACAACATCTTTATTCCAAGTGTCGATTTCTATTTCTACATAACTTGTATTTAAGTCTACAACAACATCTTTATTAACCTTAACGGATTGCGATGTTTTGTTCAACTTTTTCTGTGCATAACCAAATGTGGTTATAAGGCACAATACTAAAATTCTAATTTTGTTCATGATTTTTGATTTAACTGTTCGTTTTTTGATTTATGATTGAATTTATGCGTTTACTTGATTATAACTTTCATCATTAAACTCCTGAAGCTTTTCTTTTAATCGCATCACAAGGTTTAATCTGAATTTAAGATTATCTATTAAGGCATCTAAAGTGGCTTCATTTGGTCCGTTTTCTGTTAACTCAACCGTTAGCCTGTCATACTCATCATTCAATTCTTTGAGACGAAGTACATAACCATCAAACAACTCTTTATTTGCTGGTGTTAATTTTACTTTAGACAACTCTAAATTGATACTTGCGAGGTAGTAATCTTCTACTTTCTTCAAATCTGGAGACACATCTCCTAAACTCTTTATCTCATTAGTCACCACTGTTTCTGGTGTTTCAGGAATTACTGTAGTTGGTCCTTCAAAATATTTGTAAGCTCCAAAGCTCAGTCCTAACAATACCACAACACTTGCTGCAATATTGAAAAAACCAAAACGGTTGGATGATTTTTTATCCTCTGGCAAAGCTTTGTCTAGCTTTTCTAAAAAGCGTGCTTCATGTCCTTCAGACATTTTCACGTTCTGATCCTTTGCCTCTTCATTAAATAATTTCCTAAGATCTTGTGCCATTTTTCTGCAATTTTAATTTGTTTAGCAATTTTTGTTTTCCTCGAGATAGTTGTGTCCTAGACGCGACTTCCGAAATGTTCAATATTTCAGAGATTTCTTTGTGGTCGTAGCCTTCTATTAAATACAACATCACAACGTATCTATACTTTTCTGGTAATTGCTCAATTTCTTGTTTTACGTTTTCTATACTTATACCATCATCAATTGTCCAATCACTTTCATAATCTGTGTCTACAACACTGAGATGATGTTCTTCGAGCTCTATTAATCGCTTACGTTTCGATTTTAAAACATCTATACATCGGTTAACAACAATACGTTTTAACCAAGCACCGAAACTAACTTCAGCCTGATACTGATCTAATTTTGAAAACGCCCTAATAAATGCTTCCTGCACAATATCTTCAGCTTCCATGGTATCTTTTACAAATCTAAAAGCAACGACCAGCATACCGTTACGATACTGATTGTACAATTGCATTTGTGCTTGCCTATCATTTTGCTTGCACTTCTCTACAATATGAATTTGAAATGAACTAATTTTGGTTTCGATTTTTGATTGGTTGCACTCGATAAATCGAGATTTAAATAATTGAACTTGATTATTGATTTAAGATATTGCTTTTTTGGAATTCCACATCTTATTTCAAATCATTTCACCTTAAAGACGACACAAAATTTTGAGTGTTGCAAAAAATTTCAAAATTTTTCAATTTTATAAGATTTACTTAAAAATCAGCGTTACATTCTATAAATTTAGGTATTTGATTTATATTTAAACTTTCATCAAATTAACGAACTAAACTGTTATAACATTACATGAACACCTTCTTAAAACGTCTTTTAATTATCTTGGCTATAGTAGCCTTAGGATTATTAGTTTATTCTGTATTTGTAGAGAATATTTTCTCTCCACGTTTGAGTCCTAAAGATTCGGCTAAAATATCCTTAAACGATTTAGACATTAAAGTAGAATACAACCGACCATCTAAACGTGAACGTGACATATTTGGAGCTTTAGTTCCTTACAACAAAGTTTGGAGAACAGGTGCCAATGAGGCGACCACGTTCGAAACCAATAAAGACTTAATGATTGAAGGTATGGTTCTTAAAAAAGGGAAGTATACGCTTTGGACGGTTCCTATGGCAGACGCTTGGAAGGTAATGTTTAACTCTAAACAGTACGAATGGGGAGTTAACGAGAAAATGGAACCAATGTGGGATCCTAATTATGATGCTATGGAGATTGAAGTTCCTTCGGAAGACTTAGATACTGTAGTTGAAAAATTCACTATTGCTTTTGATAATACTACAGGTAATTTAAAACTCACCATGGCTTGGGACGATACATTGATTGAAATTCCGATTTCTATTTACGAAGCAACTAAATCCTAAGAAAACCTTTGCTAGGTGGCTAAAAAAGAAGACACATATAAATCTGCTTTGCATGAACAGGATGGTGTGGAATCTCCCGATATCCTCAGCAGCAACTCAGCAAAAAATATCAAAGCTAAAAGACGAAAACAGCCTTCGACTGATGAGTTAGTTAAAGGCATCACCAAAGGCAATATTACGGATCTTAGCAGAGCTATTACACTTGTAGAAAGCACCAATCTAGAACACACTAAAAAAGCACATGATATTATTAAGGCTTGTCTACCTTTTGCCAACAACTCTATAAGGGTTGGCATTACAGGTGTGCCTGGTGTGGGTAAAAGTACTTTTATTGAAGCTTTAGGAAGTTATCTTACTGGTAAAGAAAAAAAAGTCGCTGTTTTAGCAGTTGACCCAAGTAGCACTTTAAGCAGAGGAAGTATTCTTGGTGATAAAACCCGAATGGAAGATTTGGTAAAAGACAAAAATGCTTTTATTCGGCCTTCTCCTTCTGGAAACTCACTTGGAGGTGTTGCTAGAAAAACTAGAGAAACCATAATTCTTTGTGAAGCTGCTGGTTTTGACACTATAATTATTGAAACCGTTGGTGTTGGCCAAAGTGAAACTGCCGTACACAGTATGGTTGATTTCTTCTTACTGTTGAAGTTAGCTGGTGCTGGCGATGAATTACAAGGTATAAAACGCGGTATTATAGAAATGGCTGATGCTATTGTTATCAATAAAGCAGATGGAGATAACCTTAAAGCAGCTAAATCTGCAAAAGTAGAATTTAATAGAGCTTTGCATTTGTATCCTGAAAAAGAATCGGGTTGGTCGCCTAAAGTCTCACTCTGTAGTGCTTTAAAAAAAGAAGGCATTTCTGATGTTTGGGATATTGTTGAAAGCTATATCGAAACTACAACCTCTAATAGTTATTTTGAACACAGACGTAATGACCAGAATAAGTTTTGGTTACTACAAACCATTGAAGAACGTTTAAAATCTGATTTCTATAACTCCCCTAAAATCAAGTCTGAATTAAAAGCTCAAATAAAATTGATTGAAGCTGGTAAAACCACCCCTTTTGCAGCAGCAGATTATTTGCTTGGGCTTTCAAATTGAGACTGATTCGCTTTAGATATGAAGTCTTTCGCTGTGAAATAAAAAAACAATACTTTTGTGCTGACTAAGCTAATTATCGCATGACCTATAAGTTTACAATAGTTGTTCCTGTTTATAATGAAGAAGACAATCTAGAACGTGTAGAAAAGGAACTTTCTAACTATCTAAATATTGCTATTGTTCCTACTTCAATTTTATTTGTAAATGATGGCTCTAAAGACAAAAGTCAGGCATTNATNGAAGCTATTTGTAATCGTAATGNCGCTTTTGAATATATTTCATTTAAAGAAAATAGAGGTTTAAGCGCAGCTATAAAAGCTGGTTTTGATTATGTTGATAGCGAGCTAGTNGGTTANATTGATTCTGATTTACANACNTCNCCAGAAGATTTTAATCTGCTCTTAAANCATATTGACTCCCATGAATTAGTTACGGGAGTTAGAGCTGACAGAAAAGATTCTTTTGTAAAAAATATGTCGTCTAAAATTGCAAATGGCATACGACGTGCTTTTACGCATGATGGTATGGACGACACAGGTTGTCCTCTAAAAGTTATCAAAGCGGATTATGCGAAACGTATTCCTATGTTTAGAGGTTTGCATCGTTTTCTTCCTGCAATGATTTTATTACAAAATGGACGTATTACCCAAATTCCTGTAAGACACTTTCCAAGAATTGCTGGTACTGCGAATTTTGGAGTTTGGAATAGACTTTTAGGACCTCTTATGGATTGTTTTGCTTACCTATGGATGAAGAAAAAGTATATCAATTACGAAGTAGAGAAATCTAGTAAATAACTATTGTAATTTGAAAGATTGGATTATTTACAGCATCGGATTTTTAGCTCAGATTTTATTTTCGTCTCGGCTGATTATTCAATGGATTACTTCAGAGCGCCAACGCAAAGTTATTACACCAACTACCTTTTGGATTCTTAGCCTAATAGCCTCATTTTTATTATTTATTTATGGCTATCTACGCTTAGATTTTTCCATTATGCTCGGTCAGAGTTTAACATATTTTATTTACATAAGGAATCTACAGTTGCAAGGTCAATGGCAGAAATTTCCGAAGTTGATTCAATATTTATTATTCTTCGTCCCAATTCTTATTGTTATTTTTTATTACAACAACAATCAGATAGATATGGAATTGCTCTTCAAAAATGAAGAGATTCCGACATGGTTATTAGTTCTTGGTGTTTTTGCACAAGTGATTTTTACTTTACGTTTTATTTATCAATGGGTTCACTCCGAACGACAAAAAGAATCATCGCTCCCCTTGGGTTTTTGGGTTTTGAGTTTGGTTGGTGCGTCTTTAATTTTAACCTATGCTATTATTAGAAGAGATCCCGTTCTGTTTTTTGGTCATTTCTTCGGAATGATTATTTATGCTAGAAATGCTTATTTAATTCGAAAAACCAATGATTAAATACATAGAAAAATATCCAATACCTAGTTTGATCTTCTTTGTAATTATCATGCTTGGCTTTACCATAGATGCTATTCCTGTGAGTATTATGGAAGCTCGAAATTTTATTTCAGCAAGAGAAATGCTTACTGACGATAACTGGATTTTAACCACTATGAATGGCGAAGCCAGATATGAAAAACCACCTTTACCAACTTGGATTACTGCCTTTTTTGGATACATTTTTGGCATAACCTCAGTTCTGGCTTTACGTTGGCCTGCTCTACTCTTTCTTGCGAGTATTGGTGTTTCGGTGTATCTATTATCTAAAAAACTTGAACTTTCTAAAACGCACAGCCTAATTAATGGTTTTATTGCTTTAACTTCATTTTATGCTATTGGTATTACTATTGAAGCCCCTTGGGATATTTACACCCATGGCTTTATGATTATGGCCTTGTACCAATTATTCATACTATTCAAAGAACAAAAAACTTCCATTGTTAGAAGCTTACTTTTTGTTCTATTTTTGGCTGGTTCTGTATTGTCGAAAGGACCTGTATCACTTTATGTTTTGTTTTTACCATTTGTTATTTCCTATGGTATTGCATTTAGATTTAAAGGCAATGTACTTCACTTTTTAAAGCTGTTTAGCCTTCTTATTTTTGGAATTGTTTTAGGTGGTTGGTGGTATTTTCATGTACGGGTTGCCGATCCTGAAACTTTTGCTAGAATTGCAACTAGAGAAACTTCAAATTGGGGAAGCTATAATGTAAGACCGTTTTATTATTACTGGAGCTTTTTTGTACAAAGTGGTTTGTGGACCATTCCTGCTTTTATAAGTTTATTGTATCCGTATTTGAAATCTAGAGTTTCTAATTTAAAGGCGTATAAGTTTAGTTTCTTTTGGACGATTTTGGCTGTTATTTTGTTGTCTATCATCCCTGAGAAAAAATCAAGGTATTTAATGCCTGTNTTAATTCCTCTGGCGATTAATATTGGTTTTTATATTGACTATTTAATTCGTGAGTTTAAAAATTTAAAAGACAAAAAGGAAACCTTTCCTGTGTATTTTCAATTTGGACTTATTGCTACACTAGCGAGCGTATTTTGGATTATAGGTTTCTTTTCTTCTGATGTACTTCATGGTATAGCCTTAGTGAGATTCATTATTACAGGTATATTGCTATTTGGCATTGGCTTATTGCTATTTAAAAATCTAAGGTCTAAAAATGTAAAGTCTTTATTTTACCTTTCTATAGCTTTCATGCTAACAGTCGGCTTTGTTNCGCTTCCTATTGCTAAAGTCCACACACAAGCTAATTACAAATCCGTTTCAGATTTGAAATCAAATGATACACCTTTATACGGATTAGGTTATGTTGCGCCTGAGGTTATTTACGATTATGGAGATAAAATTCCTGATATTAGAACAGAAGAAGGATTCACCTTACCTTTTGAAAACACCTTTTTTCTACTAACTGACGAGCCAAAAGCTGAAGCTTTTGAAGAACTTTCAGATTATTACACCATTGAATTTATTGAAACTTACGACCTCAACACTCCTGAAGAAGGCGGGAAAGGTTATAAAAAACGTTTAGTAAATCAGCTTTATAAACTGAGTAGAAAGTAGGTTTAAATGCCTTTATCTTTTTCTTTAAGTGTAAATCTAGATTGTAAATATTTATCCAACCTGTAGAATCCGTAACCAGAAATCGCTCCGAAAGTCCAGCCACAAAGCACGTCTAACGGATAATGCACCCCTATGTAAATTCGGCTGTAGCCCATAAGAAGTGCCCAAATGACTAACGCATAAACCATCCATTTGTACTTATCACGAAGTGTCATTCCTATTAATATAGCAAGTGCCATTGAATTACTTGAATGTCCTGAAAAGAAACCAAAACGTCCACCACAACCATCTTTAACAACACGCATCACTTCTTTGATGCCTTCTTGATGACATGGTCTAAAACGTTCAAAACCATGTTTGAAAAGATTGGTAATTTGATCCGTGAAAGACACCATCAAAACCGTTGTTAAAATAGTTAAAAGTACCATTTTAGTTCCTAAACGTCTGTACAATAAATACAGAAGAACGGCATAAAGCGGGATCCAATGCAGCTTGGCTGTATAAGCCATCCAAAAAGCATCCCAATATACATTTCCAAGTCCATTTAGGTATAAAAATAGCTCTTGATCGAGCTCAATCAATCTATCAATCATGTAAGTTTGTTTAACTATTCATCGTATCTGGCAATTTCTCTATCGTAGAAATCCGTTGCCTCTTGAATATAATTTTCCATTTCTGTTTCAAGCTCTTTTTGATCGTGTTGATCAAATTCTTCAAACCACTCTACCTCATCATTTTCTAAATTAATGATAAATCGAGGGAATTCAGTATGAATGATGAAAATAGCATCAGGATAATCTGTGTTATCGCCAAGTATGAATTTTGGTAGTTCCATTCGTTTAATTTGAAGTTCGAAGCAAGACGCTTGAAGTTTTTATTAAGATTACAAAAATACAAATTTGCTTAGACCTGACGAACACAATCGTAAAACCTAAGATTTTACAATTAACTTTTTAGTCAAAACATTAAACCTTATGAATAATAGTACTGCCGCCGAACTCAATCCTGCTAACAAACCAATCCATATACCTAAACTACCATACGCTTCTTCTTTCCCTAAAAAATAACTAATTGGAAAACCAATAACCCAATAGGCTATAAAAGTGATTATGGTTGGTACTTTAACATCTTGAAGTCCACGAAGTGCACCTAAAACTATAACTTGTAAACTATCTGTAATTTGAAATACTGCTGCTGCCAATAATAAAGTTGCTGCAATTTTCACTACTTCAGCAGTATCTACTGCGTTTGTAGGATCATCTAAATCGACATACAGTTTTGGTAAAAACTCATGAAACACTACAAAAAACAAGGCAAAAACAATGGCAAAAATGGTACCTATCAAAAATATAGATTCGGCAATACGTTTTAAATTTACGTAGTCTTTTAAACCTTTTTGGTTACCAACTCTAATCATTGCCGCTACACTCAATCCCATAGCTACCATAAAAGTCATAGATGCTAAGTTCAATGCTATTTGATTAGCTGCTTGTGGATTTTTCCCAAGTGTACCACTTAGCCATATTGCTGCGGTAAAAACTGCAACTTCAAAAAACATCTGCATAGCACTTGGTAAACCTAAATTGATAAGCTTTCTAATAGGTTGCTTACTAAGTTGAAAGATCTTAATATTGGTTACATAGGCACTCGATTTGTCGCGTTTTGCCAGTAGCCACCATAAGAAAGCGACCATAGCAATACGAGAAACTAAAGTCCCAACTGCTGCACCAACAATACCCATTTGAGGAAAACCAAACTTCCCGAAGATAAGAACATAGTTTATGGCAACATTGATAACGTTGGCCAAAATAGTAGCATACATTGGGTATTTGGTTAACGACAGTCCATCACTAAACTGTTTAAACGCTTGAAATATAATGAGTGGCACCAACGAAAAAGCCACCAAGTCTAAATATGGTAAAGCTAACTCTACTACTTCTTCAGGTTGGTTCATGATGTGCATCAAAGGCTTTGCAAACAATAACATTGTGAACAATAACAAACCTAAAACCGTGCACAGAAATAAACCGTGTTTAAAGACCAGTTTTCCTTTTTTAAAATTCTTTTCAGTGTCGGCTTCTGCAACTAAGGGTGTTATGGCCGTTGAAAACCCAATACCTAGCGACATAGCTATAAAGATAAAGCTATTGCCTAGAGACACTGCAGCCAATTCTGCTGCTCCTAATTGCCCAACCATAACATTGTCTATAAAACTGACAAAAGTGTGCCCAAGCATACCTAAAATCACTGGTGATGCTAGTCTAAGGTTGTATCTAAATTCTTTTGTGTAGTTGCTCAAAACCATTTTGTAAAAGTAGTTCTTTAGGTTTTAGAACTGAATGCCAATTTGAATAAAACTTATTAAGAATTTAGTTCAATACAAAAAGTAATTAATAACAGAATTTAATCGAATATGATCAGCTTCAATCCAAAATGAACGTTTTTTTAAAAAACACTTCAACAGACTCGATATAAAAACAGATTAAAAACTTACTTCTACAATCAACTTATTGGATACGCTTAGCTTGTGTGGTAAATGATAAACCTTGAGAACCTACTGTTGAAGACATTACCGCCTCAAAAAGCGGTTCTGGACAGTTTTGTGGTATTTGCCAATCGAAAAGGAAGTTAGAACCTGTTCCTCCTGAAATATCACCTTCATCAATTACAATTTCCAAGGTTTCCATTGGTGATACGTACACTGGCTGATCGAAATAGGTTTTTATAAGTTCGCCATGTGTATCGTAGTAATCGGCTTTTAGCAAATAAATAGTATCTTTTTTGCTTGTATTTCTAAGGCTTACCATAGCTGTTAGATTATAACGTTTGTGCTGGGACAAACTATAGATCTGCGAGTAGATGGATAAATAGGACTCACCTGTTTCTAATGAATCTGTTGGAGATACTTTAGCGACTCGGTTTTTCCAGTTGACTTTTTTGAGTTCGTCTTGCTTGTTTTCATTTTCACAAGACACACATACCAAAACTAACCATACCAAAACGAAAATCTTTTTCATAGTCTAACGGGTTTAAAGTCCATTATTACAAAAATAATAGATTGCACCTAGTTTTTAGAATTTATTCTAATTTAATAAAAAAGTATAAGTAACCGCTAAAACTTCATTCCTAAGAGTTGGTTTATAGCAGTTACTCTTAGTTATATAGCTTTTCTAGTTTTCTAATAAGCCAACTATTAGCTTATGCCACTTTTCAATCTTTTTTACTTCATCATTTAGTTGATATTTTATATCTACATTATAAAATTCTAAAATTAGATCAGATTTTGATTTATCCTTAAAGTTGAAAGTTAAAAACAGTCTATCTATTATCTTATTATTGCCAGATGTTGTTCTTGTAATGGTACTTGCTTTACAAGTCTTTACCATATTAAGATTTATAAATTCTTCTTTATAAAATCCG
>PAJL01000024.1 GCA_002706045.1 Flavobacteriaceae bacterium | reverse complement strand
TTCTTTTATAGACTCATCAATATCAAAAATATGAGGATAATGTTCCTTAATATTTTGCTTCATAAACTCTAAAGGCACATCTTCAAAAAAACCATAATCAGCCGTATATTCCATGAATTGATCACCATCACTATTGTAAGCCTGTAAAAATGAATCGTTTTCTCCGTTAAAGCCTAAAACCTCAACATTAAACTTTTTACAAAGCTCTTTATTAAAAGCTGGTGACAATTTCAACCATTTATCATTTAACCTAACATTGACCATACCATGTGGTGTCAACTCATTCGAACCAAATTTTTCAGTCAATCGTTCTACAGCAATATGATTTTTCACCTTACCTAAATGAAGTCTTGCTGGCAAGCCAACAGCTCTGTATACAGCTACCAACAACACAGACTTCTCTACACAATTTCCACTAGAACGTTTCGCTATGTGACTAGCTTTATAATTTGAAGCCTCTAAACTGATTGTGTACGGATCGTAACGCCAATCATCCCTAACTTTTTCGTATAAAGCAATCGCCTTCTCTTTATCGGATAAGGTTTTATAGGCTTTCACTAAATCTTGAATTGATTTAGATTCATAGTCTATGTATGATGTTGCTTTTAGGTATGTCATTCTTTGTTATTAATTTTAACAAATAACTTTTTAAGACCCTTCGACCACGCTCAAGGTAAGCGATTTGCACGCTTTTTGAAACATCAAAAAGCGGCTCTCTGCTTACATATTTCGTCTATATTGTCCACCAACTTCAAATAATGCTGAAGTGATTTGACCTAAACTACATACTTTACAAACATCCATTAAGGCTTCAAAAATATTTTCGTTGTTTATGGCTTTTTGTTGAAGCGCTTTTAACAAACTTTCAGTATCATTTCCTTTGTGTAGATTTTCTAATGTTTTAATCTGATTTTGCTTCTCTTCTTCTGTTGCTCTAATCACTTCCGCAGGTATAACAGTTGGTGATCCTTTACTACTTAAGAAGGTATTTACACCGATTATTGGAAAATCTCCATTATGCTTCAACGTTTCATAATACAAACTTTCTTCTTGAATTTTACTACGTTGATACATAGTTTCCATTGCACCTAAAACGCCACCACGTTCTGTAATGCGGTCAAATTCTGCTAAAACAGCTTCTTCAACTAAGTCGGTTAATTCTTCTATGATGAAAGACCCTTGTAACGGATTTTCATTCTTTGCTAATCCTAACTCTTTATTGATAATTAACTGAATTGCCATGGCACGACGTACAGATTCTTCTGTTGGTGTTGTAATCGCTTCGTCATACGCATTGGTATGCAACGAATTACAGTTATCGTAAATCGCATAAAGCGCTTGCAACGTCGTACGAATATCATTAAAATCAATTTCTTGCGCGTGTAAACTACGACCAGATGTTTGAATGTGATATTTTAACATCTGCGCTCTAGCATTGGCTCCGTATTTATTTTTTAAAGCTTTTGCCCAAATACGTCTTGCTACACGACCAATTACAGCGTATTCTGGATCGATTCCGTTTGAGAAAAAGAATGATAAGTTTGGCCCAAACTTATTGATATCCATACCGCGACTTAAATAATATTCCACGTAAGTGAAACCATTAGATAAAGTCAACGCTAACTGCGTAATTGGGTTGGCGCCAGCTTCTGCAATGTGGTATCCAGAAATAGATACCGAATAGAAGTTACGTACATTATTGTCTATAAAATACTCTTGTACATCACCCATTAAACGCAAGGCAAACTCTGTTGAAAATATACACGTATTTTGAGCTTGATCTTCTTTTAAAATATCGGCTTGTACTGTTCCTCTAACTTGCGCGATGGTTTTGGTTTTAATATCGTTATAAACAGCTTCTGGTAACACTTGATCACCAGTAACACCTAACAGCATCAACCCTAAACCGTCGTTTCCTTTTGGTAATTCTCCGTTATATTTTGGTCGCTCTACACCTTTGCTTTTGTAGATGCTTTCTATTTTAGCTTCAACTTCTTTTTCAAGACCATTTTCTTTAATGTAAATCTCACATTGTTGGTCTATAGCTGCATTCATAAAAAAGCCTAATAACATTGGCGCAGGACCATTAATAGTCATACTTACCGATGTTTTTACATCTGCTAAATTAAATCCTGAATACAGTTTTTTAGCATCATCTAAACAGCAAATACTTACACCTGCATTACCTATTTTTCCGTAGATATCAGGACGTAAATCAGGATCACTTCCGTATAACGTTACACTATCAAATGCTGTAGATAAACGCTTTGCTGGCATACCATCACTTACATAATGAAAACGCTTATTGGTACGTTCTGGTCCACCTTCGCCAGCAAACATACGTGCAGGATCTTCACCCTTTCTTTTAAAAGGATATAAACCTGAAGTATATGGGAATTCTCCTGGCACATTTTCTTGCAACGTCCATTTTAAAATATCTCCCCAAGCTTGATACTTTGGNAACGCNACTTTTGGAATTTGTAAATGCGAAAGCGACTCGGTATGNGTTTCNATNTTTATTTCTTTATCACGNACTTTAAAGCTNTAAATTGGNGCTTTGTATTTGTTTACTTTGTCTTCCCANCCTGTGATGACTTCCCAATTGTANGGATCTANGTTTANTTTNACACGGTCAAATTCTGCGANAAGNANTTTGATAAAATCCTTTTTGTCATCCTGAACTTGATTCAGGATCTCATCTTGATCTAAACCTTGTTTTCCTAAAAAAGACCTTTCGACTGCGCTCAAGGTGACATCACCAACTGAACATATCGTCTTATAAATTCCATATAATTTTTGAGCAACTTCAACTTGAACTTCAGCTGTATTATCATAAGCGCGATTGCTTTCTGCGATTTCTGATAAGTAACGCGTACGGTTTGGTGGAATGACGAATACTTTTTCGCTCATTTCATCAGTAATTTCAAACGTCGAATTTAAATCAGTTTCTGTTTTTTCAACTAATTTATCCATTACTGTTTTGTACAGCGTATTCATTCCTGGATCGTTAAACTGCGATGCGATAGTACCAAAAACAGGCAATTTATCTTGCGGAATATCCCAAAGATTATTGTTTCGCATGTATTGTTTACGCACATCTCTAAGGGCATCTTTTGCGCCTCTTTTGTCAAACTTGTTGATGGCTACTAAGTCAGCAAAATCAAGCATATCAATCTTTTCAAGCTGAGTTGCTGCACCAAATTCTGGTGTCATCACGTAAAGTGAAACATCAGAATGTTCTATGATTTCGGTATCGGATTGTCCTATACCAGACGTTTCTAAAATAATTAAATCGTATTCGGCAGCTTTTAAAACCTCAACCGCTTCATTAACATATTTTGATAAGGCTAGGTTAGATTGACGTGTTGCCAAACTACGCATATAAACACGTGGTGAGTTAATAGCATTCATACGAATACGATCACCTAACAATGCGCCACCAGTTTTTCGCTTTGATGGATCTACTGAAATTAAACCAATGGTTTTTTCAGGAAAATCGATTAAAAAACGTCTAACCAGCTCGTCAACCAAACTTGATTTTCCTGCACCACCAGTACCGGTAATCCCTAAAACTGGTGTTTTAGATTTTTGATTTTTATTATGAATTTGATCTAAAGTGTCTTTTGCTACCTCTGGAAAATTCTCGGCAGAAGAAATAACACGTGCTAAATCTTTTGGGTTTTTCTTTGCTAAATCTTCAACTTTTACATCAAGCTTATCTCCTATCGCAAAGTCCGATTGTTGTACTAAATCATTAATCATGCCTTGTAAACCAAGCTCACGACCATCATCTGGCGAGTAGATACGAGTAATACCGTAATCCATTAATTCTTTAATTTCAGAAGGAAGAATTACTCCACCGCCACCGCCAAAAATTTTGATATGACCTGCGCCTTTTTCATTTAAAAGGTCGTACATGTATTTAAAATACTCGTTATGTCCACCTTGATACGACGTTAATGCGATTGCATTTACATCTTCTTGTATAGCAGTATTTACAACTTCTTCTACACTACGGTCATGACCTAAATGAATAACCTCTACGCCTGTAGCTTGTATAATACGGCGCATGATATTTATGGATGCATCGTGCCCATCAAAAAGTGATGCTGCGGTTACGATACGTACTTTATGTTTTGGTTTGTATGGTGCGATTTGTTCCATTCGTAAAAATCTATCTTTTTAAGAGCTGCAATTTACGGATAATTCAAAAAAATTGCGATTTATAAAAGGATTTTTCAATAGCCCTAAAATTCAACTACATTTACTCATTTTAACTAAATAACTAAAAATCACTTGTTTATATTATTTTAATTATCTACATTTAATTAAGTGGATTTAATTATTTAAGACTGTTTTTGTATTAAGAAGCGCTACTCAAATGCATAGTATAATAAGAAAAAATCTTAGTGTTAGTTTATTCTTTTCCTATAAATTAACTGCCTTAGTCACCCTACTAGTATCTCTAGTTAATATACTCTTTTGGCTTAACCATGACTTTAAAAATATTTTTTCGGGCTATACTATAAATCCTAATGCGACAATGAAAGTTATAACCAGTATTAGCTTTCTAATACTTGGAACTATTTATTTCATTAAAAAAAGGCATCTAATAAAAATTCTAATTTTTTCAGGCTTATTTATCCAACTCATTCAACTTTCTTTGATATACTTTGATTTTGTAGATCCTATTGATTGGAAACTAAGCTCAACAATTACTGTTATAATGTTTGTTTTAGCCTTTTTAGCTTTATATTTTATAAAGGTCAGAAGGTTTAAAGTTGTGTTTTTAATCGTAAATGGATTGTTATATATACTTTCCTCTTTTGCTGTCTTTTATTATTTGTTAGACATGCAAGAGCTTAATGCTATTAGCGGTTTTGAAACTTTAAGTTGGAATACGGCTATGATATTTTTTATGAATTCCATATCACTTTTTGAATTAAAATTAATAAAGAGAATAAGCCCTATTAAGTTAGACCAAATTACATCTAAAAACACGCATCCTTATAATTATTTTCCATACTTCTTTTTAATACCAATACTATTTATAGTAATAACATCTGCATTAGCTTACCATAATATTATTACAGTAATACAAGCTGCCTTTTTTATAATATTATTTCTGAACACGTCCTCCTTTATAAATATGTTTTTTTACTCTTATAACTTTATCATATTTTATATAGAAATAACAAAAAAATCCTCCAAATTAAGAAACAACAACAGAAAGTTAAATGCCATGAATGCAGAGCTTTTAGAGCTCAATCAAAAATTAAAGAAGAAAAACTCTTATCTAGAAGACTTTGCTACAATTACTTCTCATAATTTAAGAGAGCCTATTATAGCTTTAGAAGAACTCCAAAAAGTATCGGAACAAATAACTTCAGACGAAGGTTTTACTAACGAAGAAGTACAAACTATGTTCAACACTTCTATCCAAAGACTTAATCAAGGTATAAACTCTTTGGTGCAATATCACAATTTTATTAAAAATGAAGATTTAATTGATGACAAAAAGATATCCATAAAGGCTGGTATAGAATATATTTATTCCAATTTAGAAAAATCCATACCAAAAAATACATCCTTAACTATTTCCATAAAAGACGATGTTATTTTATCTAAAAATTGTATCGATACTGTGTTTAGAAATTTATTGAGCAATTCCTTTAAATACAAGCGAGAGAATGTTGATTTAAAAATCACAATTTCAGCCTACAAAGTAAATAACACATACAATATTCTATACAAGGACAACGGATCTGGTATTAACTTAATTTTCTTCAAAAAACATTTATTTAGAAAACGAAAAAGGTTTCATAAAAGAAGTCATAACTCAAATGGCTATGGACTTTACTTTACAGAGCTCTGTATTAAAAAGCTAAACGGTAAAATGGATATATTTAGCACACCTAGCAAAGGCACTGCTTTTAGAATTAAAATAAAACTTCCCCATTTATATGAATAAAACAGCAATCATTGATGACAACATGATTTTTAGGAAAGTGACAAAGGTGCTCTTACTAAAAACAGGTATTAAAGAAGAAAATATTCTACTATTTGATAATGGGAAAGAAATGTTTGATTTTATGGAAAATCAATCGGAAGACATTCATTTTCTACCTGAAATAATTTTTTTAGACCTAAACATGCCTGTAATGGACGGATGGGATTTTTTGAGCGCTCTTAAAGCTTTTAGACAAAAATACAATTACAATCCTAAAATCTACATTTTAACTTCATCTGTTGATGATAAGGACTATCAAGAAGTGATTAAAATTACATCTGTTGAAGATTATCTTATAAAACCTATAGATCAAAATACCCTAACAAAAATCTANCACAAATAATTTTTCTTAAAAACTACCCTAACTCCCTATTTTATTTAACTTTANCTATTGAACCAACNCTGTTTTNATGGATAAAATAACATTATTGATCCACTGTAANGANCAACCTAATATNATCGCCTCNGTTTCTAATTTTATAGCTAATAATAAAGGAAATATCGTTTATTTAGACCAGCATGTAGATAGAGAACAAGACATCTTTTTTATGCGTTTGGAATGTGAATTTTCTTCAANTTCATTCTNTTTAGAAGATTTTAAAATGGATTTCAANAATGGTCTTGTAAAAACATTCCATCTAAAGTGGAGAATATACTCTTCAGAAAAGAAACCAAAAATGGCCGTTTTTGTTTCTAAATATGACCATTGTCTGTATGACATTTTAGGTCGTTATAATTCTGTGAATTAAATTTAGAAATCCCTTTTCTTCTCAGCAACCATAAGGATTTAAAACCGATTGCAGATAATTTTAAAATTCCGTTTTACCATGTTCCTGTAACTAGAAATAACAAAGCAGAAGCTGAAAAAAAACAACTAGAATTATTAGAATCTCATGATGTAGATTTTGTTGTTTTAGCTAGATACATGCAAATTGTGTCTAGCACAATTATCGATAAGTATCCTAATAAAATTATTAATATTCATCATTCNTTCTTACCTGCTTTTGTTGGCGCAAAACCTTACCATTCTGCCTTTAAACGTGGTGTAAAAATTATAGGTGCAACAAGTCATTACATTACAGAAGAATTAGATGCTGGTCCAATTATAGCACAAGATGTTGCNCACATATCCCACACCTACACTATCAACGATTTAATAGCAAAAGGTNGTGATTTAGAAAAAATAGTACTTTCTAATGCTATATAACTTCACGCTAATAGAAAGGTGATGGTTTTTAATAATAAGACTGTTATTTTTTCTTGATGCAGATTTTTAGCGTTTTAAAACTGTACTTGTTTAATCAATTGAGTTATCTTTGATTACTCAAAAATCATTATATATCATGAAGAAAATATTCTTACTATTTACTGTTTTCTCACTTATTTCTTGTGCTGAATTGCAAGATGTAGTTAACCAATTACCACAATCTGGAGGAGTTTTAAGTAATGCTGATATTGCATCTGCACTAAGACAAGCTTTAGATCTTGGTATAGACAAACAAGTTACAAAACTGACACAAACCGATGGCTTTTATAAAAATGAACTCGTAAAAATCTTGCTTCCTGAAGAACTTCAAAAAGTAGACAAGGGACTTCGTGATATAGGGCTTGGTAATCTTGCTGACGAAGGTTTAAAAGTATTAAATAGAGCTGCCGAAGATGCCGTAAAAGAAGCTACTCCTATTTTTGTTAACGCTGTTAAAGGTATCACTTTTGATGATGCAAAAAATATTCTGTTAGGTGAGGATAACGCTGCAACTCAATATTTAACCTCTAAAACGCAAACCGAACTTTACGACAAATTTCATCCTGTNATNAATAATTCTTTTTCTAAAGTTGGTGCAGATCAAATTTGGTCTAACCTTATTAATAAATATAACGCTATACCTTTTACAAATGACGTTAANCCAGACTTAACNGANTATGTAACCCAAGAAGCTTTAAGTGGNGTATACACTATGATTGCTGTTGAAGAAAAGGAAATCAGAACTAAAGTTTCGTCAAGAACTACAGACTTATTAAAGAAAGTTTTTGCGCTTCAAGATTAAAAGTGGTAATCTTTTTACATTATAAAAAAGCAAAATCTATTTAGGTTTTGCTTTTCTTTTTTAAAACCTTTCTAAAGGAACTTATATCTTCAATATCTGTTTTGATTTCTAATGTCGCTTTATTGAGCAGATAATTGTATTATTTACAACAACTCATTAAACTAAGCTACTGTTTTATAAATCATTACTTAAATTCTGAGCAATTAAACTACATTTAATTATATCCTAATATTAACATAACATTAGTCACGCGGAAAGTCAGCATCTTTGCAGTGCAAAAGATTAAGTTAGTAAATAGTCTTACACAAGATTAAGAAACAGTTAGTTAGTTAGTTAGTTAGAAGTCGGTATTGTAGTTAGTACCGACTTTTTTTATGCAAATAACTTACTAAAGTAATTATAAGAACCTAACAAGCGACTTCCGTACCAAGAAAACAATTCTCCATCAACAATTATAACCTCCTTCTCTGGAAAAATTGATTTTAATTCCCTTATATGTTTTTCTTTGAATGGATAAGGTTCGCTTGAAAGCAATATAACCTCAGCCTCTTTTAATTTTGGATTATCTAATTTGATTTCAGGATAGCGTTTTTCATCTTCAAAAACATTTTCGAAACCAGCATCATTAATCATACAATCAATAAATGTTTCTGAAGCCACCACCATCCAAGGTTTCTTCCAAATGAAATAAGCTACTTTTAGCTTTTCTCTGTTCTGAATTTTAGCATGAAAGTCTAATCTTTCCTTTTTGATATTTTCAATCAAATCCAAAGCACGATCTTCTACTTCAAAAATCTCACCGTACATATTAATAAGCTCAAAACAATCCTCGAGAGTATTAACATCACTGATATGAATTGGTGCAACATTCTTTAAGCTTTCTATTATTTCAGGTGTATTTTCTTCCTTATTACAAAGAATAATGTCTGGTTGAAGCTCCTTGATTTTGTTAACATGAGCCTGTTTAGTTCCACCAACAATAGTCTTAGATTTAAGAAGATGCTTGGGATGAATACAAAATTTAGTAACACCAACTATGGCAGCCTCTAAACCTAAATGCACCAATAATTCTGTTTGAGAAGGTACTAATGATACAATTCGTTTAGGATTTTGTTTTAAATCAACGCTTCGCTGTAATTGATCTAACACAACCAAAACTATTACAAACGCTTTAATTCATCTTTCATCTGAANCTGTAATTCTTCTGCTTTTTTNGCAGCTGCTTCNGCAAAGTCNTCNTTTTGTGACGCNTAGATAATTCCTCTAGAAGAATTAATTAGTAATCCTACATTANCATTCATACCATATTTACATACATCTTGAAGNTTNCCNCCNTGNGCACCNACTCCAGGCACNANTAAAAAACTATCTGGAATTATTTTACGAATNTCANCTAAAAATTCNGCTTTTGTAGCACCAACTACATACATTAAATTTTGAGCATTTTCCCAAGTTTTTGAAGTTTCCAAAACTTGCTTATACAACTCTACTCCATCAACTGTTTTAGTTTGAAAATCAAACGCTCCTTGGTTAGAAGTCAAAGCCAAAAGAATGGTGTGCTTATCTTTAAACGCTAAAAATGGTTCTACAGAATCCTTACCCATATATGGAGCAACTGTAACACTGTCAAAACCTAGATCTTCAAAAAAAGCTTTGGCGTACATAGAACTGGTATTACCAATATCTCCACGTTTTGCATCTGCTATAGTGTAAATTTCTGGATGATTTTCATTAAGATATTTAATGGTTTTCTCTAGTGCTTTCCATCCTTTTAAACCGTAAGCCTCATAAAATGCTGTGTTTGGTTTGTACGCCACACAAAGGTGATATGTTGCATCAATTATAGCTTTATTAAAAGCAAATATTGGATCTTCCTCTTGCAATAAATGTTGAGGAATTTTATTTAAATCTACATCTAATCCTATACACAGAAAGGATTGCTTTTTTTTGATTTGAGTGATTAGTTGGTTTGTTGTCATCTAAAAGTTAATTAAAACAGTGCCTATAATATTATTTTCATCAACGAAACCTCTATATCTAGAATCTATAGAGTTATCTCTGCTATCCCCTGAGAAAAAATACTTTTCTTCAGGAAGAATGATTGGTCCAAAATTATTAGTTGTCCAATCAGAATTCTCATTAAAAATCTCATTGGATAACATTGACCTTTCTTTATCATAATTTCTATCTAATTGTATAGGTAAATCATTAACAAAAGAATCATCTAAGAAAGCAATAATAGAATCAGAATAATAATATTTATAGAAATCCTCATCTTCAATTTTCCCTCTGATATAAGCATTGAAAACTTTTGGTGAAATTTTATAAGCAAATCTTAAATTAATATCTTTATCTATATTAACGCCATTAACAAAGTAATTTCCATTTACACATTTCAAAGTATCACCAGGTACAGCAATTAATCTTTTTACAATTGTCCAACCTTCTAAACTATCTGAAAATTTAAAGTAAGCAAAATCTAATGGCCTAGGCTTTTTTAAGCTTGATCCGAGAAACCTAGATCCAACTTTTAGATTTGGTTCATTTGATGTTGATGGGACTTGAAAAGCCATCAAAACTCCAGACCATTTCAATAGCATATAAACTATTATGAAAGCCAACAGAACAATAAATACAATTTTCTTTGTTTTCATATACTAAATTCCTGCTTTCTCACAGGAATGAAAAATAAAAAAGCCTCAAAAAGAGGCTTCAAATTTTTAAATTACATCGTCGCTAGCTTTTAACAACTCTGTGTTTTCTGCTAACATCAATTCGTCTATTATTTTCTGAATATCACCATTAATGATATTTGATAAATCGTAAAGTGTTAAACCAATTCTATGATCNGTTACACGTCCTTGAGGATAGTTATANGTTCTAATCTTAGCACTTCTATCACCAGAGCTCACCATACTTTTACGTTTCTCAGAATCTGCTTGACGTTGCTTTTCAAGCTCTAAATCGTATAAACGTGTACGTAAAACTTTTAAAGCTTTCTCTAAGTTTTTGTGTGATGATTTTTGATCTTGACAACTTACAATCATACCTGTTGGTTCGTGGTGAAGCTTAATTGCAGAATANGTNGTNTTTACCGACTGNCCACCNGGTCCTGTAGAGGTTGTACGCTCTATACGTACTTCNGTCATGTCTAATTCAAAATCAATATCTTCTGCTTCTGGCAAAACCATAACTGTTGCAGCACTCGTGTGCACACGTCCTTGAGTTTCTGTTTGCGGCACACGTTGTACACGGTGTACACCAGCTTCAAACTTTAGTGTTCCATAAACATCTTCGCCGGAAACTTCAAAAATGATTTCTTTGAAACCACCTGATGTTCCTTCACTCTGACTTACAACATCTACGCTCCAGCCTTTGTCACTACAATACTTAGAATACATACGGTATAAATCTCCAGCAAAAATACTAGCTTCATCACCACCTGTTCCTGCACGCACCTCAACAACGACATTTTTAGCATCATCTGGATCTTTAGGAATAAGCATGAAACGGATATCTTCTTCAACTTTTGGAAGTTCTTCTTTAGCTTCCTCTAGTTGCATTTTTGCCATTTCTACCATTTCTGCATCAGAACCATCTGCAATGATTTCTTCTGCTTCAGAAATATTATCTAAAAGTTCTTTATAAACTTCACCTTTATCAACAATCTGCTTAAGATCCTTGTATTCCTTATTAAGTTTAATATAACGTTGTTGATCTGAAATAATATCTGGCTGAATAATCAGGTCGTTTACCTCATCAAAACGTTGTTTTACTATCTGTATTTTCTCTAACATCGTTCTTCAAAAAATTGGAAGTCAAAAGTACAATTTTTTATGGATTTTATAAGAATTGTATTTTATTCTAAATTCAGAAAATATTTTTTGCGGTCTAAGCGTTTTAGATAGTATGCTAAGGCAGGTTTCCTCTATACTAAACTACTATAAACCGCTCGCTTCNTGGTCATTTTTAGTGACTATTGGCATNACGGTAATTAATCCAGAATTGATATTGGCGCTATGCACCAAATTATTTCTAACAGGTTTGTTATGGTTAATGCTTTCTGACCGAAAGTTGAGAAGACGCTTAAATTTCTATAGAATAAGTGGTGTATCTGATTTAAAATTCTTCGGGACATTATTTTTAATAGATAGTATTATCACCGGAACATTTATAACCTTGATAAAAGGCTTTATTTAATTACCCTTAAACTTTAAGACCAGACATAAAAAAAGCTACGGGAATTAATCCGTAGCTTTTCATATTTTAGACTTAATTCTGTTTTCTTATCCGCATTTAGAAGAACCACAATCGTTACAGGTTAAACAGCCTTCTTGATAAATTAAGTTTTCGGAATTACAATTAGAACATTTTTGACCTTTAGCTTTTGTTCCATCAGCAACGTAGCGTTTCAATGCTCTTACCACACCATTTTTCCATGTATTGATATTCTCACCATCAAGTTGCAAGCTATTTATTAAATCAACTATTTTATCAATAGACATACCGTGACGTAATGTGCTAGAGATGAGCTTGGCATAATTCCAATACTCTGGATTGAATTTATAAGACAGCCCCTCTATCGTTGTTTTATAACCTCTTTTATTTTTATACTGAAAATCATAACGCGAGTTGCAATCTTCGTCTCTATTTTTAATGATGAGACCTCCTTCTGCCCAACGTGGAATTAAAATACCATCTTCATCATCCGCTAGTCCTGTAAAAATCTCATAAGGTTTACCATCTATTAACCCAATAAAGGCAATCCACTTTTCTTTATTATTCTGAAAACGTACAACGTCTGCCTCTAAAACTTGCGGACGTTTTACTGGAAAAGTTGAAGTAGATTCTTCATTTTCGTCATCTTTCTTTTCATCATTAGAAATTAAAACACCAGATCTTGATCCATCTCTGTAAACTGTTACACCTTTACAGCCAACTTCCCAAGCTTTTAGATATAAATCACCTACCAATTCTTCAGAAACATCATTAGGAAGGTTAATTGTTACACTAATTGAATGATCTACCCATTTTTGTACGGCACCTTGCATAGTCACTTTACTCAACCAATCTACATCATTTGAGGTAGCTTTATAATATGGTGATTTTTGTACGAGTTCATCGAGTTCTTCTTGTCCATAATTTTTAGTAGTATCTATACCATTGACTTCCATCCATTGTTTAAATCTATGATGAAAGACTACATACTCTTCCCATGAATCGCCAACTTCATCTACAAAATCAACCCTAACGTCTTTATCATTTGGATTTACTTTTCGTCGTCTTTTATAAACTGGTAGAAATACAGGCTCAATTCCTGAAGAAGTTTGTGTCATTAAGCTTGTAGTACCTGTTGGTGCAATAGTTAACAAAGCTATATTTCTTCTACCATACTCTAGCATTTCATAATATAATTTTTCGTCTGCTTCCTTTATACGTTGAATAAAAGGGTTGTTTTCTTCTCTTTTTGCGTCGAAAATTTCAAAAGCACCTCTGTCCTTTGCGGTATAAACAGATGCTCTATAAGCTTCAATNCCNAAAGTTTTGTGAACCTCAACAGAAAAAGCATTACCNTCTTCACTTCCATATTGAATTCCTAAAGCCGCCAACATATCNCCTTCGGCAGTAATACCAATTCCTGTTCTACGTCCTTCTTTNGCTTTTGTTCTAATATTCATCCATAAATTTCGNTCCGTAGCTTTAACTTCGTCTAACTCTGGATCTGCATCGATTTTCTCTAAAATAGCATCAATTTTTTCAAGCTCTAAATCAATAATATCATCCATAATGCGTTGTGCCACATGCACATGTTTTTTAAACAGTGTAAAATTGAATGATGCTTTATCCGTAAAAGGATTCTCCACATAAGAAAATAAGTTGATAGCTAACAAACGACAAGAATCATAAGGACATAATGGTATCTCGCCACATGGGTTTGTTGATACGGTTTTGTAACCTAAATCCGCATAACAATCTGGCACAGATTCATTGATAATTGTATCCCAAAATAAAATCCCAGGTTCAGCCGATTTCCACGCATTATGAACTATTTTTTTCCATAATCTATCTGCTTCGATAGTTTTGGAAAATCTGGGATTTTCGCTAAATATTGGATATGTCTGAGTATAGTCCGTATGAGACTTTACAGCTTTCATAAAAGTATCATCTATCCTAACAGAAACGTTAGCACCCGTAACTTTTCCTTGCTCTAATTTTGCATCAATAAAATCTTCAGAATCTGGATGATTTATTGAAACCGACAGCATAAGAGCNCCTCTNCTTCCATCTTGAGCNACNTCTCTNGTTGAATTTGAATAACGCTCCATAAANGGCACAATACCTGTTGATGTTAANGCAGAATTTTTAACAGGTGANCNTTTTGGCCTAATATGAGATAAATCATGACCAACACCACCACGTCGTTTCATTAATTGCACCTGTTCTTGATCGATTTTCATAATTCCACCGTAAGAATCAGAATTCCCTTCATTTCCTATAACAAAACAATTAGACAATGAGGCTATTTGATATGGATTACCAATACCTGCCATTGGACTTCCTTGAGGTACGATATATTTAAAATCTTTNATATGATCAAAGATTTCATCTTCCGATAATGGATTTGGGTAACGCGCTTCAATTCTGGCAATTTCTTTAGCAATACGCCTATGCATATCGTTTGGAGTTAACTCATAAATATTGCCTTGCGAATCTTTTAATGCATACTTATTTACCCAAACTCTCGCAGCTAAATCGTCTCCGTTAAAATATTGTAATGAAGCTTCAAAAGCTTCTTCTTGTGAGTAAGTTTTGGAATGTACTTTGGACTGGGTTTGTGTACTCATGGTTAGTTTGTGATTTAAGTCGTTAGATGAATTAATTGCAACAGCAAAGTAAACAAAAATCAAAAACTTACAATATGATAAAAATCAGAAAGTTTTCAAAAAAAAATCACAAAACACTAAAAGTCAATTATTTAATATTTTATCAACATAAAAAAGTTAACAAAAAAAAATATTTTATTTTAGTGCCTTTTAAAAATAGAAGAGATAAAAATCGTTTAACTCAACGAGGTTTGAATAAGAAAATTTTTAAGAATTTGGAAATTACAAGCCAGAAAAAAGAATTATTTTGAATTACCCTATTACTAACTCTTTCCAATACTATTTAAGTCCACAACAACACCAACTCCAAGTAGCTGTTTCCACTGTAATTTAGGACCAGAAATAACATATTCTTGGTTAGTCGTTTCATCAGTTTCTACTTCAGTTTTNACATCATTATCGTACCTNAGATGAGANCCTAACATCGCTTTTACGTATTTGTTTACTTTCATATCAAAAGTAAGNTCCCATTCTANATCTACATTACCAAAACTATTGATGTAGTCTGTNTAAAGTCTTACAAGACTATTCACTTTTATATTTTCAAACAACTCTTCTTCNTATTGATTNGTTAGAAGAATACCTAATTCATTTCTTGTTTTTNTCCCNGNTTTTAGTAGATTTCCTTCTTCATCATAAATTGCNGGATCTACACCAAAAGCTCCAATATTCGCTAAATAATCATCTAGCACAAATGTTGTTTTAACAGTGAGTGGTGAAGCATAAAAAGACAAACGATCTATATGTCTACCATATTCCATACCAGCACCAAAAAACATGTAGCCTGGTGCCATAAATTTAGAAATAGGTTGCGAGGTATCAGGATAATTATATCCGTATGAAAATTGAGAATTGAAACTAAACTTTGCAGAATAAAACCAATTACTTGTGGAGTCTTTTTGAAATCCTAAATTTGAAATTAGCTCAATAACATCTTCCGTTTTTTGTACACTTTGATCTTCTTGTTTATTTATACCATAACGCAATGACACAGAGGAATTCCAAAATAGATATTCATCTTTATATTTAGCAGCTGCTTTTCCTGTTGCAATAGCTGAAATAGAGTTTGCACCACCAGCATTCCAGTTTGTAAAAGATACCTGATTAAGGTATAAGCCTACTTCTTTTACCATTTTCCAACTTGGTGCAATCACTTTTTTAGCTTCCTTGGACTTGAAAAACAAAGAGTCTGGTTGAGCTGTTAGATTATTTATAAAAAATAAAGATGCCGCAACTAAGAAATACGAAAAATATTTTGTCATTTTATTAATAATTGAATGTACCATACTCACTTTGAATAGTCAACTTCTTTTCACCTGAAGATTCTACTCTACCTATAACCTGAGCATTTACATTAAACGATTTTGAAATAGCTATAATATCTTCAGCTACTTCTGGTTTTACGTACAATTCCATACGATGACCACAGTTAAAAACCTGATACATCTCTTTCCAATCGGTTTTGGATTGCTCTTGTATCAATTTAAATAACGGCGGTATATTGAACATATTATCTTTGATAATGTGAAGATTTTCTACAAAGTGTAAAATTTTTGTCTGAGCACCACCACTACAGTGTACCATACCGTGTATAGAATCGCTTTGATATTTATTTAAGATTGCTTTTATAATCGGAGCGTATGTTCTTGTTGGTGACAACACTAACTTTCCAGCGTCTATCGGTGAACCTGCTACTTCATCTGTTAGCTTAGTTTTTCCTGAATACACAAGATCATCAGGCACTGCAGCATCAAAACTTTCTGGATATTTTTCTGCTAGGTACTTCGCAAACACATCGTGTCTTGCTGATGTAAGTCCATTACTTCCCATTCCACCGTTATATTCAGCTTCATAAGTCGCCTGACCAAAAGATTCAAGACCAACAATAACATCTCCTTCAGAAATATTTGCATTATCTATAACATCAGAGCGTTTCATTCTAGCTGTAACTGTAGAATCTACTATGATTGTTCTTACCAAATCTC
Organism: Flavobacteriaceae bacterium; assembly: GCA_002706045.1. Classification (GTDB taxonomy): domain Bacteria; phylum Bacteroidota; class Bacteroidia; order Flavobacteriales; family Flavobacteriaceae; genus Winogradskyella. The sequence goes on along the minus strand of PAJL01000024.1, from coordinate 43,927 downwards.
CAACATCTGCAGTTTCACCACCTGTTGAGTGAATAGTAACTCCAAACGACTTCAAATCTTCAATAAGCTCTTCTGTTCCATTTATAATGGCTGAAATCACCTCTCCAGGAATAAGATTTTTATTCCTTCCTATTGTAGAAGACAACATAATATTATCTGTAGCACCGACACACAGAAGGTCATCAATATTCATAATTAAAGCATCTTGAGCTATGCCTTTCCATACCGATATATCGCCAGTTTCCTTCCAATACATATAAGCTAAAGACGACTTTGTTCCAGCTCCATCCGCATGCATTATTAAGCAGTAATCATCATCATTAGTTAAATAATCTGGAACTATTTTACAAAATGCTTTTGGAAATAAACCTTTATCTATATTTTTTATAGCGTTATGCACATCTTCCTTTGAGGCAGAAACACCACGTTGTGCATATCTTTTGCTAACCGAATTGCTCATTGAGGATTATTAAAAATTGGTTATGCAAAAATAAGGATTGTGTTTAATTATTAGGAACTATTGGGTTAGAATTAATAACTGTCTTTATTTTTTTACTAAGTTTTTCTCTTTTTTTCTGACCACCAAAGTAGACGTTAAGCCCTAAACCTATTCTGTAAAACACATCATCTGTGTCTCCAGTAGTCATTTCATCAAGCTCATCTGTAAAAGCATGATTATATTCCCCAAAAATCTTTAATCCTAAATGTTCTAAAACAATAACTTCAACACCAAACCCACCCTGAACTTTATTCGAAGTTTCCTCAAAATAGTTACTAGCATTATACCCACCTCCTGCATATAAATAAGGTGTAAATCGACCAAAAGGGTTTAATAAAAGTTCTAAGTTTAAATCAAAAGACATAAAGCCTTTATTATAAAACTCTTTATAAGCTAGATTATACTTATTGTAAGTTGCATTAAAATTAAGATGGCTTGTAATATGGTATTTAAAACCACCTCTAAAGTAAATTTCAAATTCAGGATCTTGATAATCCCCATTTATGATAGAGTTTCCTGCTGCCACATCTAATCCCCAGACCCCTCGGTAATCATAGAAGTCGAGCCTGTTTATTATTAACTTTTCCTTTCTACTATTTTGTTCTTGAGAAAATGAAAAATTAATGCACATCAGGCATATTAAAGTAAATAAAAAAATGACTCTATGTTTAGAAATCATAAACTACAATTTAATAGTACGTTTATTTCACATAGATATAGGAGCGCCGCAATATAGAAAAATATTTAGCAATACATTAATTATGAGGAAAATGTATGACACAAAAAAAGATAAAACTGTTTCCAATTTTATCTTTCTTCTTTATGACAATAATTAAATTGCCTATGTTAAAAATCTTTTTTTTAAGATTCTGCTTGTAGCTTTGACTGAATGTCTACAATGTTTTCTTTAGTAACATCGTTCANGTCTTCTGAATTGTCTTGTGAAAGAATTAAGGTTGCACCCACAAGTATAGCTACGCTTAATAGTAACTTTCTCATTTTTACAAATATTGATTAATAGCACTACAAAAATACTAAATAAACCCCTTGTAAAAATGGGAGGTACAAGTTTTTTAACATGATTTAACCCCCTTTTCGATAATTCGTTNAATGTAATCGACAAACGACATAAATCNCAATTTTTAATTTAACTTTTGTACGTATGATTACGTATGTTTTTCAACGAATTAACATTCAAATAACACTCAAAATTACTATTTAGTGAATAGTAACTCCCTGTATTTTGTCAATGGCCAAAGTTCATCATCTACCAAAAGTTCTAGCTTATCACAGTTGTATCTTATCTTATCAAACAAAGGTTTTACTTTATTACAATAGCCGTCTGCCTTTTTATCGATATCTATATAGGTATTACAAGTTTTTCGCTCTTCCGTCATTTGCGTTACCAAAGAATTTATAGCCTCTATATGTTTTGAAATCTGCTCTATGAGAGACAGTTGCTCTTTCGCTACTTCTTTAAAATTATCTCCATAAATAGTTTTTAAACCCGTAACATTCTTTATTAATATATTTTGATATCTCACCGCTGTTGGCACAACATGATTTCTGGCAATATCGCCTATTACACGACTCTCAATTTGAATTCGCATAACATAGTCTTCCATCTCAATTTCATAGCGTGCTTCAGATTCAACTTTGTTCATCACGCCTAAATTTTCAAAAAGCTCTAAAGTTGATTCTGATATTTTCACCTTTAAAGCTTTAGGTGTTGTTTTGTTATTACTCAAACCACGTTTCTTTGCCTCTTTCTCCCAATCTTCACTATAACCATTACCTTCAAAAAGAATAGCTTTCGACGTCTTAATATACTCGCGCAACACATTNAAGATAGCATCATCTTTTTTCATNCCTTTTCCATCTATCAATTTATCNACTTCAACTTTAAAATCGATTAACTGCTTAGCTACAATTGTATTTAAAACCGTCATCGGGTTTGCACAGTTTGCAATTGATCCCACAGCTCTAAATTCAAATTTATTCCCTGTAAAAGCAAATGGCGAGGTTCTGTTTCTATCTGTGTTATCCAGAAGAATTTCAGGTATTTTCCCAACAACATTAAGCTTTAGATCTGTTTTTTCCTTTGGAGATAATTTACCTTTCGTTACCGTTTCAAGCTCTTCTAAAACCTTAGTTAATTGCTCTCCTATAAATATTGAGATAATTGCAGGAGGTGCCTCATTTGCTCCTAACCTATGATCATTACTAGCCGAAGCAATAGACGCTCGAAGGAGCTCTTCATATTTTAATACTGCTTTAATAGTATTAATGAAGAAGGTTAAAAATTGAAGGTTACTCATAGGTGTTTTTCCTGGAGACAGAAGATTAACACCTGTATCTGTACCTAAACTCCAATTATTATGTTTACCCGAACCGTTGACACCCGCAAAAGGTTTTTCATGAAGAAGTACAGAAAAATTATGACGTTCAGCAACCTTCTGCATCACATCCATTAATAAAGAGTTATGATCTACAGCTAAGTTAGCCTCCTCAAAAATTGGAGCTAGCTCAAATTGATTTGGTGCCACTTCATTATGTCTTGTTTTTACAGGAATCCCTAAAAGCATGCATTCATTTTCTAAATCCCTCATGTAAGCCATTGCTCGATTAGGAATAGTACCAAAATAATGATCATCTAACTGCTGTCCTTTTGCTGGCGAATGCCCCAAAAGTGTTCTTCCTGTTAAAGCAATATCTGGTCTAGATGCCACTAGCGTGCTATCGATTAAAAAGTATTCTTGCTCCCACCCCAATGATGCATTTACCTTTTTTACATTTTTATCAAAATACTTACATACAGCTACTGCAGCATTATCTACTATCTGAAGCGCTCTCAACAATGGTGTTTTATAATCTAAGGCTTCACCTGTATAAGCCACAAAAACTGTAGGAATACACAGTGTAGTTCCATAAACAAATGCTGGTGAAGAAGGATCCCAAGCCGTATAACCGCGTGCTTCAAAAGTGTTTCTTATTCCTCCATTTGGAAAACTTGAAGCATCAGGTTCTTGCTGAACTAACTGACTTCCTTCAAATTTTTCAATAGATAATCCATCGCCTATAGTTTCAAAAAAGGCATCATGTTTCTCTGCTGTGGAACCCGTTAAAGGCTGAAACCAATGTGTATAGTGTGTTGCACCTTTAGAAACAGCCCATTCTTTCATTCCTGTTGAAATATGATCAGCAGTAACTCTATCTATTTTAGTGCCTTTTTCTATAGCTTCAGTTATACTATTTAACGCAGATTTTGTTAGGTACTGACGCATAGATGCCTGATTAAAAACATTAGCACCAAAAGCCTCGGAACGCCTTTTAAATTCTTTAATCTCTAATGGTTTTCTATTTAAAGATTCTTTTATAGCATGAAATCTCAATGTTGACATATTCTTAGTTTTTAGGGCGCAAAAATACGAATAAATGATTTTCTTAAAACACACCCCTTAAATATTAGGGCTGTTAATAATTAATTAATAACCTTTCATCTAATTACCCCTCTTTTTTTTGAGCAATAGAAAAAAATAACAATATTTGCACTTGAAAACCTATTAAATAACAACACAATGAGTAAATCTAAGTTAGAGTATATATGGCTTGACGGCTATAAGCCTACTCAAAATATGAGAAGTAAAACCAAAGTAGAAGAGGATTTCAGTGGAAAACTGGAAGATTGTCCTATTTGGTCTTTTGATGGTTCGTCTACAAGACAAGCTTCAGGAGGTGCTTCTGATTGTTTATTAAAACCTGTAGCAATCTATCCTGATCCTACAAGAAAAGATGGCTATTTAGTAATGACAGAGGTTTTAAATGCTGATGGCACTCCTCACGAATCTAATGGTAGAGCAACGATTGATGATGATGATAATGATTTTTGGTTTGGTTTTGAGCAAGAATATTTTATCATGGATAAGAAAACTCAATTACCTTTAGGTTTCCCTGTTGGTGGATATCCTGCGCCTCAAGGTCTTTACTACTGCTCTGTTGGTGGAAGAAATACTCACGGAAGAGCTTTTGTAGAAGAACATGCTGATTTATGTATTGCTGCTGGCTTAAATTTTGAAGGTATCAATCAAGAGGTTGCTTCTGGTCAGTGGGAGTTTCAATTGTTTGCTAAAGGTGCAAAAAAAGCAGGAGACGAAATCTGGGTAGCACGCTACTTATTAGATCGTTTAACTGAAAAATACGGTTACTATATAGATTATCATCCAAAGCCATTAGGTAAAGACATGGACTGGAATGGTTCTGGTATGCACGCTAACTTCTCTAATGAAGTATTAAGAACTTGTGGTGACAAAGCAACTTACGAAAAAATTTGTGAAGCATTTAGACCTGTTGTTCAAGAGCATATCGCTGTGTATGGAGAGTTTAACGATCAACGTTTAACTGGTGAGCACGAAACTCAATCTATAGATGAATTTAGCTATGGAGTTTCTGATAGAGGTGCTTCAATTCGTATCCCAATTATTACAGTTGAAAAAGGCTGGAAAGGTTGGTTAGAAGATAGACGTCCTGCTTCTAATGCTGATCCATACAAAGTAGCTGGTAGAATAGTGAAAACTGTAAAAAGTGCAGACGTTTAAGACAACGTAAATAAATATTAAGTTTAAAGAAGACTCATTTAAAATAAATGGGTCTTTTTTTTTATTTAAGTGTTAAATAAATAAATACCATATATGCGCCAAACAATAGCATTCCTTTATAACGTCCTATTTCAAATCGTTTTGGAAGAATCATCAAAGGGATTAATACTGCTGCAAAAGCAATCATCCAGAATATATTAGTAGACAAGATTTCTGGTGTGTCAGGATTTACCGCAATAGGTTTTATGATAGCTGTTAACCCTAAAACAGATGCTATATTAAATATGTTAGAACCTATNAGATTCCCTAAAGATATAGCTTTTTCTTTCTTTAAAGCCGCAATTACCGAAGCNGCNAANTCAGGCACACTAGTACCAATNGCAATCACTGTAACCGAAATAGCATAATCACTTACACCTACTGCTTCCGCTAATTGTTTTGCCCCTTGTACTAACCATTCAGAACCAAAATACAAACCTGCCGCCCCAATTAGCAACCACATAACGATTTTGAAGTTAGAAACTTCAGCCAACGCATCGTTAACTTCATCCACATTTGCTGTTAAAGTTCTTCTTGAATTTCTTATTAAAATTATAAGAAAAATGACTAAAGCCACAAATAATATAACTCCTTCTAGAGCTGTTAAAACTTTATCATTATTCAAACAAAAATAAAGTGCAAATGATATTAGCATCATCATTGGCCAATTCAACTTATAAAATTCCCTATCAACAACTAATGGAGAAATCATAGCCGTAATCCCCAAAACAAGTCCAATATTAGCTATATTAGAACCTATAACATTACCAAGAGCTATATCAGAAACTCCATCTAACGCTGCCTGTAAACTCACTAAAAGTTCTGGTGCTGAAGTGGCGAAGGACACTACAGTCATACCAATGACAAGCTTTGAGATTTTTAATTTAAAAGACAATCCTACCGATGCTCTAACCAAAAAATCACCACCTACAACTAACAATGCTAAACCAGCAACAACAAGGAGTATACTCATATTCGTACTATAAAATTAAAGCTTTAATTATTTGAGTTGCGAAGATACTACTTCATTTTTACACAAACTAAAAACTAAATTTTTCGTTAAATAACTATTACTATAGTTTTATAACTACAAAAATAGTTATATTTGAAATATATCAATTAAAAAACAAATACAGTTATGCTAAAGCTCACAAATAAGGAAGAAGAAATAATGCATATTTTATGGCGGCTAGAAAAAGCCTTCGTAAAGGATGTACTTGCTGAGATAACTGATGATAAACCACATTACAATACACTTTCCACAATCATAAGAAACCTGGAAGAAAAAGGTTATGTTAGTTATAATGCCTATGGCAAAACCCATCAATACTACCCTATCATCTCTAAAGAAGATTACAAAACGAAATTTATGAATACCGCTATTGAAAATTATTTTAATAATTCATACAAAAACGTTGTGTCTTTCTTTGCCAAAGAAGAAAAAATAAGCGTAGATGAGCTTAAAGAAATTATTGCACTAATAGAAAAGAAAGATTGATTATGGAATATCTTTTAAAATCAAGTGCCGTAATTGCATTATTTTATCTTTGTTATAATTTCTTTTTAAAGAAAGAAACTTTTTTTGAGCACAACAGATGGTTTTTATTACTAGGAATATTAGTAGCTGCAATATTCCCTCTAATTATAATACCTATTGAAATCATCATTGAACCTGTAGCTATACCAGAAAATAATTTTATTGTCTCTGAGAATGCTCCTATAAACTACCAAGAAATTAATACTGCCGAACCTTTCAACTGGATTAACTTATTTTCAACAATTTATATCTCTGGCGTGATACTATTTTTGATTCAATTTGTATTTCGTTTCGGATCATTAATTGTTCTGCTTTTAAGAAACCCGAAAAGAAAAGACAATCTATACACTTATGTATTTATCGACAAGAAAATATCACCATTCTCATTTTTTAAATGGATTGTTTACAACCCAAACAGTTTTAATGACGAACAATTAAAACTAATGCTGACACATGAAAAAATTCATGTCGACCAATTACATTCTATAGACCTTGTATTTACTGAATTGGCACGTGTTTTATTCTGGTTCAATCCTTTAATCTGGCTATATAAAAAAGATGTTCAACAAAACTTAGAGTACATAGCTGACAAATACACACAAAGTAAATCTAAAACACAAAAAGACTACCAACGCTTACTCTTAAAAACAAGCATTACAAAATATAATATTTCATTTTCAAATAATTTATACAATTCATCAATCAAAAAACGAATCGTTATGTTGAACAAATCAAAATCAAACAACAAAAGGCAGTGGAAATATTTATTAATACTTCCTCTCTTGGCAGGACTGCTTATAAGCATGAATACTAAAGAGGTTTATGTAGAATCTGGGGTTTCTAAAACATCTAGTGATAAAACCATAGAGCTGATAGTCACAGACAAAACTACTGACAAAGAGCTTGAGGCAATGTCTAAATTTGTTAAAAACCATGGAGGTTCTCTACTCTTTAGTAAAATCAAAAGAAATAAAAATAATGAATTGACCAATCTATTTGTTAAATTTTACGGACATAGCTATGGAGGTGGCAATTCAATAAATCCCATAAATTCTTTCTTAATCTACAAAGAGCTATATGGAGACAAAGGAGGTTTTGTGGGTAATCTAAATGGTTCAACCTTACATTTTGATGATCAAATAGATACTGAGACAATAAAACAAGAACGTATTAATTCTTTAAAAGAAAGAGCTCATCAATATTTTTTAAAAAACACAAAAAATTCTATAAAGGTAATTTTCAATAAATCGATATCTGACGAAGAATTAGAAAACATTTCAAAAGAGCTAAAATCTCAAGGAGTTGAAATGATTATCAATAAAATAAAAAGGAACAATAACGGAGAAATAACAACCATCAATATCACCTTTAAATCTAATGATAATAGTGCTAACTACGGAGTTTCTGGCAGCGTTGGTATAAAGCCATTTTATTTTGAAATGAATGAAGACAGGTTTGGTGTTGGAAATTTTGGCAATGATGAAATTATAATTATTGAAGAAATTGATACTACCAATAATAAAATACAGATATCAAAACCAAAAACATTTATTTACAACAAAAATGAAGACAAGCTGTATTCAGTAGACTCAACCAAAGCTAAAGAATATGATAATCAGAAAAACATGATGATTAAAAAAATTGAAGAAAAAATAAAAAATAACGACACTCTATATTATAACTCTTTAGATTCTGTGGAAATAAAGAAATTGACAAAACTAAAGTCTGATCTCTATTTTCAAAGTGATGAACCCACACAAATTCAAAGTGAACATATTAAAATATTAAAACCTAATGAAATAAAATTAAAATCTGCTTTCGATAAAAACCCAAGACCATTATATATAGTTAACGGTAAAACTTTTGAAAAACCTATTTCTACAATAAGTTCAAAAGCCATCGAAAAGATGGAGATAATAAAAGGTGAAAAAGCCATAGAAGCTTATGATAAAAAAGGCGAAAATGGTGTTGTAATAATTGATCTTAAAGACGAAAACATATGGACCACTAAGTCAAGTAATAAAGAAACTGATGCTAAATGGGAAATAGCCTACAGCGTACAATATTATGATGATGAAAACCCTACTCGAAATGGAACTTTAGTTTATATTGATAAAGATAGTAAAGATTATATTCTTGATCTTCAAAAAACAACACTCGAGAGAGAAGATATTTCTGTAAAATACTCAAAAATAAAAAGAAATAAAAATGATGAACTAGTAAGCATAAAAATCACCCTAGAAAATAAAAATGGAAATAAAACAAGCGCCACCTACAAAGATAACAACGGAATTGCTAATATAGAATATGGGATTTCTGAAGGTAAGCTAGTAGTAAGAACCAGTAGCTTAAATTAAAAGTTACATATACAAAACCAAAAAAGCCAAACTGATAAAGTTTGGCTTTTTTGATATTTAATATATAAACTACCTCACAACAATCTTCTTCACCACAGAGCTATTTTCAGTTTTTAACTTTAACATGTATATACCAGAAACCAATTCTAAATCTATATAATCATTCACAGTGCTAAAACTTTTAAGGACTTTACCTTCAATAGAAAACACCTCTGCAGAAGCTTCGGAATGTAATCCTGAAATATAGATTCTATTATCTGTAGGATTTGGGTATAAACTTACCTTTAGTTGCAATTCATCTTCAATGCTCAAAGATTGCGTCCACACATCACCTACATTATTTCCCCAAATGTATTCTATTAAATCTGGTTGATCTATAAATGGATTTCTATTGAACTGCCAATTATAAACCACATTGTTTCTGTTCATTTCAAAATCATCTGGTGGATCATTTCTATGCCAATCTAACAAAGTTGCTAAATCACCAAAATCACCCACTGAGCTCTCCGGATAACCATTTACAATTTCTAAACCGTTATAACGGACTGCCATATAAAAAACACTCCTAGCCACATCTCCTCTAAACATTCCTAAAGTTCCAGAAGGTCCGGTGTATTGCCCATAAAACTGATTACCTCTACTACTATTTTCTTGTCCATCAACTGCTCTTAAAGCATGTGCATCAGAATTACCATGTCTTAGAGAATCCGCTTCGGTTGTCCAATACACATCCACTCCATCCGCAACCTCATCTTCTTCAATACTATAAAAACCACCTCTAGATCTTGGAAATGTATGCTCCCTGTTCCATTTACCTACATTAGAAGAACCGGTTTGTAAATCTAACTTTGCTCGCCCTTCCTCTGAATAAACCAACCAAACCTGATTACTGTTTAAAGGGTTCTGATCCGCTTCTTTCAAAATATCTATAACATCTGCATAGGTTTGAGCCCTTACAGTTGTAGGGTCTGCAATAATATCTTGCAAAGCTTGTCTAAGTGCTGTATCTGCCAAACCATCCAAACTATCATAATAACCATTAGGCTGTGTACTAGCGACAACTCCGTAGGTTGGATTTACAGGAGTTCCAAAAGGTGCTACAGTAAAGTCGTTATCCACTACTCTAACTTCTACATAATTATTAGAAGGCACTATTGGTTCTACCAAATCTAAAAAACGAATAAGCAACACTTCGTCTCCCTCATCTTCAGTATCATCAACCAAAGTTATACTTATGGTTGTTGTATTTTGCCCTGCAGGAATTGTTAGTGAAGTATTTCCTGTATAATCCGAAGTATCGAATCCTTCATTAGACAAAATGATATTAAAATTTAAATCTGAGGTTACATTGGTCTCAGCCATAAATGTAATATCAAAAGTTTCACCTTCATCATATTGAGTATCACTCACAATTATTGATACTGGATTAATTGCAATTCCTGAACCATCATTTTCTCTTCTTGGCGTTGGTGTTTCTGAAGAAAAAGTAATATTTCCCAAACCATCATCAAAACGTTGAATTGATCTTGGATTAGCATTAGTACCACTATCATTATGCTGTGTAGTTTCCCCCAATAAAGATAAAAGACCTGTATCCACAGGATCATTTGTACCATATACCATCGCATCAATTAAGTTAACCTGAGTTGCAACAGTTCCTTCTGGAAAATCAAATACTGATGCTTGATATATACCTACTGCATCTGCTCCATTTTGAATAACATTATCAGAGATTACACCCTGAGGAAATGGTCTTACTCCTGCATTCCCAATAACCAAAAGCCCATTATTATCTGTAGAGTATCCATTGAGGTCAATAACCATATAACTTGCATCTCCTCCACTAGTAGAACCATTAAAAAACACCAAAATATAACCATCAGTAGAAAAATTGGGAGTTTGAGATTTTAACTCAATAAACTCTTCGGTATCTGTACTTGGTGTATCTGCATCTAATTCATTTATAAGTAAAACCTGAGACCAATTAAGACTAGGTATTAAAAATAACATTAGAAGTAAAACTCTTTTCATATCAAATATTTTTTTTGCAAAGATAACCTAATATTAATCGGAAGTGTTAACTAAAAATTATTTAAGAAAACACAGGTTTTAAACACAGTGTTTTTTCATAATCTAAATTTTTGAAAAAGATGAAAAGCTAAAAAATGAGTGTTTTGGGAATAAAATCCCTCTACGTTTTAAAAAAAGGCCTCAAAAAACCCCTACAAATATTACAAATTAAAACAATAAAGCATGTTTTATAAAACAATTTAAAACTTAAACGAAGACTTTATGTAAAAATATATAACACTTTTCATTTTTAAAGTTACAAATGTAAATGCAATTTCGTCGATTTTTATAAAAACGCTTGGAGGAATATTTGTTCTCGATATATATTGAAAACTCAATCAAAAAAATAAAACAAATTATTAACCTCTAAACCAAAAAAATTATGATGACATTAGCTAAATTGATTATTGAAATAATATTTTCGATATTCTAAAAAATAACCAACCAATCAAAATACGTAAAACTTAGTTCTAGAATAAGTTTTACTATTTTTGTTTCTAAGGGAATAACACAAAAGTTATTTTACTAGAAAAAAATGAAAAAGGCTTTCTTTAAAATCTTAGCAAAACTTAATAAAGCTATTCTTCCCTCTTACAGTAAAAAACAACTAGACCTTAGCAGAGCATCTAAGCTACAGCTTGCTATTATAGGTTGGCGTGTTTTTGTGACAAAAAATGCCTTAGGCTAAAATTTATCTTGCCTCTTACCAAGTTTATTTTCACAATCAATTTAATTACAATTATCTCACTGATATTATTAAAGCGCTACCAATAGCTTATCATTTTGGCATATTACTTGTTTAAATCATAAAAAGCAATAACTTTAAAGCGCTATTAATTAATAATTATCATGAAGAATATTAATCTAATCCTATGGGTTTTATTAGTAAACCTATGTGTATTACCAGTTAATTCTCAAAATCAAACATTAGAATATCCATTTGCAGAACCAGGAACAGATGTTTCCAGAGGTGTATTTGGTGATGATGACCGTAAAGAAGTTAAGGATGCAGAAGGTTTTAAAGACTTTGTAAGAGCCACTGCTGTTATGATTCCTAAAACAGCCATTTACAACAATGAATTCTACGCATGGTCTTTAAGAGATCTCTTAACTAGAAAATTCGGTACCAACAAATTTGATGACAACGTTAAATTTTTGGACCAGCCGACTGTNGGATCNTGCACNGGNTTTTTGATTGCNCCNGANGTATTAGTCACAGCTGGTCATTGCATNAATTCTATGGAAGATGCTAATAAATATGTNTGGGTTTTTGATTACACAAGNGACTCTGATTTTGTAGATGGCAAAAAATTAAAATTTAAACCCGAAAACATTTTTGAGGTAGAAAGTATAATTGCTTCAGATCTTACAGAAGACAATAAAAATGACTATGCCGTTCTTAAGCTAAAGAAAAAATCCAATAGAGCTCCTTACCGATTTAGAACAAGTGGTGAAGTATTGCTAGATGGACCTATAAACACTATTGGTTGTCCAACGGGATTACCTCTAAAATTTACTACCAACGCTACTGTAGTAGATACCAGCCAAGAAACTTGGTTTAAAAGTGATATAGATGCCTTTCCAGGAAATTCTGGAGGACCAGTTTTCGACAAAAACGGCTTTATTGAGGGTATTTTAGTAAGAACTGCTGCTGAGTATAGTTTTTTTGCAGGAAAGTATACAGGTGATTACAAATATGACTATTGGTGCGACTGTGTAAAGACTGTGAGTTTTCAAGATGTTGAAGACAATCCTGGATGTGCATCACACAGAATTACAAAAATACCAGTCAATATTCTTATAAGTTCCGTTTATGAAAATTTAGAATATGCCTTAAAGAACAAATTAGATGATCGTTTCAAATCTTGGTCAACTTACAAGTGGATTTTCAACCATAATTACTCTGATACCAATGGCAGGTTTGAAAAAATGGCTCTTAATTATAATAATAATTATGCATTAGGAATAGTATTAGAGTACACTGCAGAAAAACTTTCTGACGACTCAGCTAGAGAACTTATAGATTTTGCAATTAATAAAAATGATATTGAAACATTAAAGGTCATCCTAGACAAAGGAATTTTTGCAGATGCTGGCATGTCTTCTACACATACAGCTTTACAAAACGCCGTAATAAACAATAATAGTAAACTTGCCGAAACTCTTATTTATTATGGAGCTGATGTAAATATCAAGACAAAAACTAATGACAATTTATTGCATATAGCAGCTAAAAATGGCAACAAGAGTTTAGTTGAAGTTTTAGTAAAAAAAGGAGTCGATGCTGGTGCAAAAAACAAAGACAATAAACGTCCTGAAAAGATAGCAAAAGCAAATGGCTACAAGGATTTAGCTAAATACTTAAAAAAAGCCAGAAAAGGAAAGCTATAAAAATCACGTTAAATCAAAATCAAGATGTTACGAGCCTTAACACAACTGTTTTACAAACCTCTGTCAATCATTTATTTGTTTGCAATTCTGATGTTTTCTTCATCATTATTGGCACAAAACAATGATTATATCAAACTACAAGATTCAACTCTAGTTAAGTTAGATTCTTGTCTTAACAACCGAAGCAATTACAGTAATTTCAAGCTGATAAAAATACAACCAAGTACTTCATTAGACAGCTTAAAAATTCAAGTTGCAGCTAATTACAAAACTGAAGAGTTTCAAACTATTGAAAGGTTCAATGCCTTTGATTTCAAATTTTGGCTACTTTCTAACGATAGTTTTAAAAACGGTGGTGATATAGAAATTAGGATTACTTACTTGATTGACAACTCACCTATTGAACAAACTTTCAAGATTTGTTTAACCTACATTGATAATAATAAAATTGGTCGTGGTCTTACAACTACAGAAGGTCCTGATTTTGTAAAACTGCCTATATATTTTGGAACTGACAGAAATTATACTTCCTCTGAAGATCTTAATAAAGCTTTTGGTGTAGAGCGGTCTAAACTAAAATATGGTGTAGTAGATGTAAGTATTCCTCACGATCATCGCGTTGGAGAAGTTGAAACCCCATCCATCTGGAAATTCGAATTTTCAGAAGATCCTTCCAAACACGTTATGCTGCATGAAATAACATTATTGGAAAAGCAAAAATTCTTCAAGAAACTAGCTGATGATATTCAGAAATCTGAAAAGAAAAGCACCTTTTTGTTTGTTCACGGTTACAATACTTCTTTTAGTGAAGCAGCAAAACGAACAGCTCAAATTTCTTACGATTTAAAGTTTGATGGCAAAGCTGTCTTTTACAGTTGGCCTTCGCAAGCATCTACATTTAGATACGGAAAAGACGAAGAAAACATAGAATGGTCTCGGAAAAACATAAAACGCTTTTTAGAAGATTATTTATCCAAATCTGGAGCTGAAGAAATTTACCTTGTGGCTCATAGTATGGGAAACAGAGGCTTAACAAGAGCTATTGTTGAAGTTATGGATAACAAACCTGAGTTACGTTCAAAGATTAAGGAAATTATTTTAGCAGCTCCAGATATTGATGCTGATGTTTTCAAAAATGAAATTGCTCCTCAAATGGTTTCAAAAACCAAAAAGCCAATTACGCTTTATGTTTCTGCAGATGATTTGGCNTTAAAAGCTTCAAAATTATTACATGGAAACCCNAGAGCTGGTGATGCTGGCGAAAAAATGGTAATTCTAAATGGTATTGAAACTATTGACGCTACAGGAATTGACACTAGTTTCTTAAGTCATTCTTATTTTGCAGATACCAACTCAATCATNTCGGATATTTTTGATATAATTCAGTCCGGACAACGTGCTCTAAAACGAAAAAGCCTTTATTTAGCTAAATTAAAAAACGAAATATACTGGAAGGTGAAACAATAGATTTTAGCCCTCCCTAATTTCCCCTATTATGAAAACAAAACAACACCATTTTCAACTGCTTGCATTCTTATTTGTACTTTTCTCAACTAGTACATTAATCGCTCAAGAACGTTACAGAATAACTTATGATTATCAGACTGAAAAGATTAACTACTTAAAATTAGACAAAAACAGTCAGGTTGTAGACACTTTAGATAAACCAAAACTGAAACGAAACAGTATTGTAGAAATAAAACTAAAAAACGTCAANCCNTTTGCNGTNAAAGTTGCGACTGACGTTAAAGAAGAACANCTCATTAAACCTGGACAAGGATTTAATTTCACTTCGCTTTTAGGTGGTATTAATTCATTTTCTGGGAATAGTATAGACTTAAATACTTCTAGTCTTCCCGACTCTAACATGTTTAGATCAGAACCTGGTTCTAGAGGAAGTGCAGAAGCCAAAAGTAGTTTTGAAGATTTGAATAATACTATAACTAATGTTTCGGCCTTAAAAACCACATTAATTTCTAACCTTCTAAATCCTAATTTAGATAAGGAAACCATCCTTAATAATTTGATTACAACTGCTGATGCCGAACAAGATGTACGCTTACCTAGTGCAAAAGATAATTTTTACATGTACTTAGCTAAAGTTGAAAAATCTATAAAGGATAGCAAATCTAGCCTTGAAAGCAGCATTAACCTTATGAGCAGCGAAATAGAAAAATCAAACACAAGTACCGACCAAGAACTTTCTCGTGGTGAACTTGTTTCAANAAATATTGCTTTAGCAGATTTACAACAACTCATGAACAACCTAAGNAAATCTACTTCTCAAAGCGTTCAAACNTTAGANGANTTANGGTCTTTNTATACCGTTTTAGAAGCTTCAAACTTTGAGCAGACCTATGACTANGAACTTTCNGCTGANAAGGTGAATATTGAACTAAAATTNGTTCAGAGTGACTTTTCTAATGACTTAGAAAAAGATNGTTCACAAACCACTCTAAAAACAAGAAACATACAATTATCTTCTAAAGGCGGATTCAAAATTAATACTAGTGTAGCATTAACCTTAAATAATTTTGGATCAAAATCTAAAGATTATTTCATTGATGACGATGGTTTTGTTGGTTCTGATGACAATGATCATTTTGTACCAAACCTTAGTACTATGGTAAACTTCTATCCATTTCTTGGTGAAACATTTAATGTCGGTGGAAGCTTTGGACTTTCCATTCCGATCTCTGGAAATGAAAATATAAACGGTATTAATTTTCTCTTTGGTCCTTCCCTGTTTTTTGGCAGCGAGAGCCGCTTATCTCTTTCAGGAGGTGTTGCCTATGGACCTGTAAAAAAACTAACGAATGGTATTGAAGTAGGTGACGAAACAACCTTCGGAAGCATAGACAACTACACCAAAAACGTCTATGATTTTGGCTACTACTTCGGTATATCCTTTAGTCTTTTCGATTTAAACTAAACCTATTATGAAACAAAAAATATTTATCCTACTAGCCTTAATGTTTAGCCTAAATGTTATGGCCGAAAAATATGCTTTAATCATTGCTGTTGGCAACTATCCTGCTAAAACAGGTTGGTCTTCTATCAGCTCAGTAAATGATGTGCCTTTAATCAACAATGCTTTATTAAATCAAAATTTTAAAGAAGAAAATATCACTATTCTTAAAGATGAAGCTGCTACTAGAGCTGGAATTTTGAAAGCTATTGACGAATTGCAAGCTAAAATTCAACCTGGTGATATTGTTGTTATCCATTACTCAGGTCATGGACAGCAGATTTTTGACAATAATGGAGATGAAATTGACGGTAAAGATGAAGCTATAGTACCTTACGATGCCTTGGTAAAATACACCTCAAACTATAAAGGAGAAAATCATATTAGAGATGATGAAATAGGGAATATTATTACAAACTTTAGAAATAAACTCGGTAAAAATGGTCAACTTTTAATGTTGTTAGACAGTTGCCATTCGGGTTCTTCTACGCGTGGTGGTNTTGCTCGTGGTGGTGAAGGCACTTTTGCTCCACCAAATTGGAAACCTAGTTCTGACAGAAATACCAAAGGAAGCGATATGGTAGAAAAAACCATAGTTAGTGCTGATGCAGCTCCTTTTGTAATGCTTTCTGGAGCTTCCGCCAACGAATTAAACTATGAATATGAAGGTTACGGTTCTTTAAGTTTTGCTTTCTCAAAAGCTATGAATGAATTAGGAAGTGATTTCACATACAGAAAACTCTTCTCAGCCATTGCGGCTAACATGAATGTTATTTCACCAAAACAAACTCCAACTATTGAAGGTGATGCGGATTATAAATTATTTAAAGGTGAATACATAAAACAGCAACCTTATTTTGAAGTTACTAAAGTACCGCGAGCTGATGTTATTAAAATTGGCGCAGGTAAATTACAGCGCCTTTTTGAAGGCACAACCGTAAATATTCTTCCATCAGGAACCAATAAAGTTGAAGACGACGCGATCATCACTAAAGGAAAAATTACAAGAGCAACCTTTAATGAATCTATTATTAAGCTAGATACTCCATTAAACTCTACAAATGAAAAAAAAATTTGGGTGTTTATTGATAAACAATCTTATGGTGATATTGCTCTTAAAGTGTATTTTGATAAGTCCTTAAAATCTAAAGGAGTTGAAAAAAGCGTTACCGATTTTCTTGCTGAAAATAAACTTGGTGAAGTTGTAAAAGATTCCACCCAAGCCGATCTGATTATTGAAGAATTAAAAAAGAATACCGAGCTCTCAATTATTACTTCAAATGGAGGTAATGAGGTTTACAAACAAACCCGAATTGATGGTGATTACAATAATAAATCAGTAACAAAAACGCTTTTCAATTACGCACAAGGCAGTTATCTNAAAAATTTAAAATTAGACAATCTTGATTATGAATTTGAATTCAAATTATTNCCTGCAAAAAAAGATGATTTAACAGGTGAAATTATAGATTTAGAAGAAACTGCATTCACAAATGAGGCTGGGAAATTTCAAGTTAACACTGAATACGACAGAGTGTATCTACAAGTCACCAACAAAAGTGACCGCCCATTATATTTCAGCATTATAGAAATAAACTCGAAAGGTGAAATTGTACCTTTTATGCCAAACAATGATTGTACCCTAAACGATAATGAACGTTTAATTGCACCTGGTAAAACCATGACCTTTAAAAACTGCGTTTACAGTTTCGGAGATCCTTATGAAACCTTAATCTTAAAAGGTTTTGCTACAACTTCACCAATCAATTTCAAACCAACTGTAGAATCAAATGGTGAAAGTGCTGGCACAAGAGGTGTTACTGACCCACTAGAGAGCTTTGTGGGACAAACCTATTCGCAATCTCGCGGAAGCAGTGGTTCTTCTGTCAGTGGACCAATTGATGGTTATAGTACAGAGTTTGTTTACGAAATTGTAAGAAAAAAATAAATGATTACCAGAAAAACATCTTGTGCTATTTTGTGTTTTGCTTGCTTTATTTCAAGTTTATCACTTTTTAGTCAAGATGTTTCTGAACTCATACAATTACATAGGCAAAACCTCAAAGAACTTTACCAAACTAGAGGTGCTCCACCAGACTGGTTAGAAACAGGCCATGTAGATGACCAATATTTGGAATGGTGCTTAGACCATTATTCTAAACCCACTGCTATACTTCTCTACACGCATCAAGAAGATACACTCACCATAAACCTTTTTGATAAGGGCAGAAAAAAATTACAGTCCAAAACACATGTAAAGGCTGAAGAATTGGTCGATCATATCAACAATGTTAATCTTTATTATTCTAAAGGTCGAAAAGACAAATTTCCGAAACTAAGAGGTTCAAAATCTGTTTCTAAGAAAAGTAGTCAACTAAAAACTAGCTTAAAAACCATAAACGAGCTGTTATTACCCGATGCCTTTGGTTTAGAAAACTATGAGCATATTATTATTGTCCCTGTTTTCAACATCTCTACACTACCCCTTTCTGCGTTTAGAATTGGTGATAAAGAACTTATAGACATCATGAGTTATTCTATAGCTCCTAGTCTGTTTGAATTAATGGTTTCGAAGAAGCTCAATAATGATGACTACTACTTTAAAAAACGGCAGTATAATTGGGAAAATACCTTATTTGTAGCTAACCCAGAATACCCTAGCGATTCTATTTGGAGTTTCCCTGATCTTCCAGGAACTCTTAGGGAAGTTAATACCATCACCAATGCTTTCCCTGAAGGCTCCTATACAAAACTCACAGGAAAAGAAGCTACTAAAAATAATGTACTGGATTCTATCTGTAATTACGACTTAATCTATTTTGCTACTCACGGTATATCAAATTCTGAAAATCCTTTAGAAAATAGCTTTTTAGTGTTATCAGAATCTGACAATTCTTCTGCATATTTTAGTTTAAGCGAAATAATGAACATTAGAAAGAAATGTTCTTTACATGCAGATCTTGTAGTGCTAAGTGCTTGCCAAACAGGTTTAGGAAAATCTCATGAAGGAGGAATTATAGGTTTAGCGCGCTCTTTTCAAATTGCAGGAGCTAATCATGTAGTGATGAGTTTATGGAATATTGATGATGAAAAGACTGCAATCTTTATGTCGTTTTTCTTTGAAGANTTAAGAAAAAGTAATGACTTAATGCCNCATGAAGCTTTAAGACAAGCNACTTTAAGATTTAAATCAGAAATAGATAATGATCCCAAATATTGGGCAGCATTTTCTATTTTCGGTGTACCATACTAACCAACAACTCTTACATATGCCAATTAAAGCTATTTTTTTACTATGCTTTTTATTTAATCTGTCTTTAATATTTTGCCAGTCGAATGAAGGTCAGCTTCAAAAGGAGTTTGACAGTCAAATTGAGACTATTAATCAGCTCGCGCAAGCCGGAAATATTCACGAAGCTATTGAGAAAGCGAAATCAACTAAAGAATTTGCATTTAATAATTTCAAAACATCAAATTATAATCAGAAAACAATTCTTTACAAGCTTAATTTTTTCTATCGCTACATTAAAAATTCTGAAGGGGAACTCGCAACTAATATTGAGCTCAATAAGTTAAGAGAAAATGACTTAATAGCAGAGTCTTCCTCATTTCAAAACTCTTTAAAAGAATTAATTTCATTTTATGACCACACAAGTAATCCCAGAGAAGTTATTCCTGTTTTTACGCAAGCTAATGAACATTTAAATAATCACATTAAGGATGCTTTAAAACAACGTTTCGAAGACGAAAAATCACTCTTTCTGGACAAAAATATAAAACCCTATTTTAATTTATTCCAGTCTTTTGCGTATAAAACTGACTACAAGTATCAAGTTTTCAATAATGTACTACTAAACAACACCTTGCTTATAAAAGGTGCGCTTTTAAATTCTTCAAAAGATATTCTTAAAACATTAAAAACGCTAAATGATGATTTAGTCTCTAAGAAAATAAAAATTTATCGCGATGAAAAAGATTTTATATCGTTACAACTATGTTTGCCAGAAAATCAAAGACATCCAGATTTAGCAACACGTCAAGAGCGATTAAGAGGTTTAGAACCTGAATTGATTTCCATCTATAGACAAAAATTTCAAGATCAAAGAGAAAATCCAATCAATTGGAGACGAACTCAACTTAACGAAAATGAGATTGCCGTAGAGTTTACACACTTTAAATACTATGACAAAAAATGGACAGATAGCATTATCTATGTTGCCGAAGTCTTTAAGAAAGATTGGAGATACCCTAAAATTATTCCTCTTTTTGAAGAGGCTCAGCTAAAGCAAATTCTGAATCAAAAATCAGCAACACAGATCTATCAATCCAGAGGGTCTCAAGGTAGAAAAACCAATGCTACCAATTACGCTAAAGAGATTTACAATCTTATAATTACACCTATTGAACCTTTATTAAAAGATAATAAGACTATTTATTTTTCACCAGACGGTATACTGCATCAAATTGCGTTTGCGGCATTAAAATCGGAAACTGGAAAACTTCTGATTGAAGATTTTGAGCTTATACAAGTTAGTAATTCTACAGTAATTAAAAGAGAAAAGAATGAACCTCTGTCTAAAAACATTCTACTCATAGGTGGAGTCAATTATGACTTTGATGTCGATAAAAATGTTTCAATTTCTGATGAAAAAAAGGGTTATTTAGATATGCCAACATTTAGCAAAAGTAAATCTACAACCAATAGAAACTCTACTTGGCCATACCTACAAGGCACACAAGATGAAATTGATAATTTAGAAAAACTATTCAACTCTAAAGCTAAGCAGTGTATGGTATTAAATGGTGATACAGCTACAGAAAATGCCTTAAAAAAACTGAGTTCAAATAGCCCAAACATCCTTCATATTGCAACCCATGGTTTCTTTTTTGAAGACCTTGACAATAAAGACTTAATTGACGAAAACCAAACCCAATACCAACACTCTGAGAATCCACTTTTAAGGTCTGGCTTGCTTTTTGCTCATGCTAATTATACTTGGTTAAATGGACACAACAGCTTTGAAGATGAAGATGGAATTTTAACAGCTCTTGAAATTTCGAATTTAGATCTATCACAAACAGATTTAGTAGTACTTAGCGCATGTGAAACCGGTTTAGGAGATATAANAGGTAATGAAGGAGTTTATGGACTACAACGGGCTTTTAAAATGGCTGGAGTAGATATGATTATAATGAGTCTATGGGAAGTTCCTGATATTGAAACCGCTGAGTTCATGGAAAATTTTTATAATTTATGGCTAGAAAACAACGATATAAGAAAATCATTTGTAGACACACAGCGAAAAATGCTTGCTCTATATCCTGATAACCCTGAAAAATGGGCTGCTTTTGTGCTTTTAGAATAAATTAATTAGCGCCTTATGAAACTAAAATTAATATTCATACTGTTTTTAATTCCATCGTTCTTTTGTCTAGCCCAAGATTACAATACTTATGATACATGGCTGAAATTCTATAACGAAGGTTATGATTTATATTCCAAACAAAACTATACTGAGGCTGCAAAAGAGTTAAAAAAAGCAACTGAATATATAGACCAAATTGATTTTAGTACAGACGAAAAAACGCAGTACTACCCTATTTATAATTATGATTATTTGGGATTAACCTATCAGAGCCTAGGACAATTTGAAAATGCGGCAGCGTCCTTTACCAAGGCTATGGAACTTTTAAGCAGTATCGAAAATATGAATATCGACTACGGCAAACAAATCCTTAACAGTCTTATTTCTTGTTACGAAAATTACGACCTCAATAAAGCTTTAGAATTTAGACAGCAATATTTAAATGGTATTGCAAATGAAAGTGGAAAAGTCTCCATCCCTTACGCTGAACAACTTTTTGCCATATTTCTCATCAATAAGCAACTGCAACAATCAGATGCTGTTTTAGAAAATCTTGAGGAAGCTTATAGTGTTCATGATCAATTACAATCAACCGATCATATACATTATCCATACATCGTTTTTAATTTAGCTTATTCGTATTACCACAAACAAGATTATGAAAATGCACTTATCTATTTTCAAAAGATGGATAGTAATATAGAGCGTTATTTAAATGATCCGTACATTAATATTGGAAAATTAAACTACGATTATGCCTTAAGCTTATACAAACAAGGTTTTTTCGCAGAATCGGAATCCAAGTTTAAAGATTTACTTGGTGATCCATGGTTAAAGACTCCTGAAAACGCTGAATTCTACCTCTACGCTACTAATTATATAGGGCTTTCAGCTTACTATCAAAATAAAATTGAAGATGCTGAATTAGCCTACACGTCTAGTTTTTCTCATCTGGAAAATACTTTAGGTACCACAAGCCCTTTATTCGCATTACAAAAAACGAACTACATTAGATTACTTATAGATACGGCTAACTACGAGCCTGCTTTAAAACTAAGTGAAGAGGTTTACGCAAATCTTCAGGTAAATGGACACACAGATTCCAAGGCCTATTTAAATGTTATAAACAATTTAGGCATGCTCTACATGCAAATGTCAGACTTCGAAAAGGCAGAAACTTTCATTAAAAAATCTATAGACTTAGCTGATTTAAGTTTTCACTATAATGCTTTAGACAAATCTCACCTTAAAAGTAATTTAGCCTACATATATCAAAAGCAAAGTAAATATAAAGAAGCTAAATCTTTACATGAAGAAGTTTTGCAAACTAAAACTGAATTTTTAAACCCAAACAGTCAAGATTATGCCATAGCTTTAATGAATTTTGGAACTTACTTATTTGAAACTGGCGAACACCTTAAAGCTGAAGAATATTTTNTAAAAAGTGATGCTGTATACAAAAACAATAATGATACTAGCAGTGTAGCTTATGCTTCCTTAAAAATAAATTTTGCGCAACTATACGATGCAAAAAGACAACTTAAAAAAAGCTTAGAGTGCTATGAAGATGTTATAGATATCTATTCTAAAAACAGTTTAGATACATCCGAAAATATGTCAATAGCTCTATACGGAAAAGCCAATTGCCTACTATTATTAGGTAATGAAGTTGATGCAGAAAAACTTGCTAAACAATCATTCGATATTATTAAAGAAAATTTCAACACTAAATCCATACAATTTGGGCAAGCAGCATTGAGATATGGCACATTATTGAATAGCATAGGAAAACATGAAACATCTAGATCATATATTCAACAGGCTCGTGAAGCTTTAGAAAAACATTTGGATTTTGGAACACCTGAATTCATTAGAATTGCTCAAATATATATTGAAGACTATGTGACAGTACATCAAGATTATGAAACAGCCTCAAAAGTTTTAGAAAAGATTGAAGAAAATATTATTATCAATTATGGATTTGATAGCTATGAATATTCAAAAGTTCTAAATAGAAAAGCAGAAATCAGTGCTATGGCAGATAATAATGAATACGCAGCAAGGCTATACCAATCGGTAGATTCAATCTATAAAAAAAATATAGATAAAAATAGTGATGCTTATAGCAACATGCTTTTTAATTATGCAAGAACTTTAGATAAACTAGGTAAAACCGACCAAGCTATTGAAAGATATAAAGATTATTCTGAAAGAAGCAAAAACCAATTAAAAGATGTTTTTACCTATCGTAGCGAAGAAGACAAGAAAAAATTTATGCAACAACTTTCAATTTACAATGATTGGTTGAATGCTTCAGTTTTTCAAGACGATGAAAAGTATAATGACNTAATTGATATTGGGCTCAATAATCAATTAATGCTTAAAAGTCTACTTTTAAACACTTCCAAAGAAATCATCTCTAATTTATCAAAATCAAAAGATCCTGAAATAAAATTGAAAATTGATAAGTACAGTAGTTTAAAATTCCAACTGTCTGACCCAAAAATATTAAGCGACTCTAAAAGAACTTCAAACATAAGAAGCGAAATAAATGAATTAGAAACTGAATTAGTAAAGTTATATAACACTTTCCAAGTAGGAATAACAAATGAAAATTTCGATAAAGATTGGGCGTCCATTAAGAAGAATTTAAAACCCAACGACATCGCTATTGAATTTATAGAATTTGAAACAAAAGAAGGCAACTATCTTAGTGGTAAACGTGCTTATGGTGCTTATTTAATTCATTCAACTTGGGAAAAACCAAAAGTTGTTCAACTGGTTTCACTTGAANAGCTAAAAAACACACTCCAAAAACAAGATCCTAATTCACTCTATCAAACCAGAGGTTCTAAGGCAAAAAGCACTACAAATACAAAGGGGTTTTATGAACTTCTCTGGGCACCTTTAGAAACCTTTTTAGAAAATATTGATACCATTTACTACTCACCAAGTGGTTTACTCAACCAAATTCCTTTTGCGGCTTTAGACACGGAAGGAAAACCAATTTTGACAAGTCAGTACAATTTAGTTCAGTTAACTAATATTTATAATGTAACAGAGCTTAAAAAAGCCATTAAAAGTGAAAACACCCTTTTTATAGGTGGTATTGATTACGATGGAATAACCTCAAACACTTCTAAAAGAAATGATATTGACTTCAACCTTTCGAATTTAAAACAGGTTTCAGCAACACGAAGTTTAGGATCCTCTTGGAATTATTTACCCGGAACTTTAAAAGAAGTTAATTCACTTCAAAAATTATTTTCAGAACACGGTAAATCATTTTCAATTCTAACTGATAAACAAGCTACCGAAAGTAAATTTAAAGTTTTAAACGGAAATAGTCCCAATATTATTCACATCGCTACACATGGCTTCTTTTTCGAAGACCCAAAGAATAATGGTAATGATGCTTTTAAATCCCCAGAAAGTATTGTATATAATAAGTCTAAAGATCNTCTCTTACGCTCTGGCTTATTATTTGCAGGTGCTAATGAAACATGGAAAAATAGTGAAAATACAGATTCAGAAAATGACGGAGTTTTAACTGCTTTGGAAATTTCAAACCTGAACCTTTCGAATACTGAAATGGTTGTGCTTTCTGCTTGTGAAACAGGTCTTGGGGATATCGATGGTAGTGAAGGGGTTTATGGATTACAACGTGCTTTTAAGATGGCTGGTGTAGACTTAATAATAATGAGTCTATGGGAGGTTCCAGATGTGGAAACCGCAGAGTTTATGAATCTGTTTTACACCAACTGGCTCGGAGGACAAAATATAAGAGAAGCGTTTAGAAACACACAGTTATCTATGTCCAAGAAATATGAAGATTATCCAGAAAAATGGGCTGCTTTTGTACTTTTAGAATAAATTAGAGTGCTCTAATGAAATTTAAGATAACCTACATATTATTCTTTTTCACACTTCTTGGTCTTGCCCAAGATGGTGCTCGCGGTTCACAAGGAACAGCTGTAGCGTCGGCTAACTCTGGTGTAAAACGCGCTTTAGTCATAGGTATTTCAAAATACAAAGCATCTGAGCTCAATCTAAATTATGCTGATAAGGATGCCGAACTGTTTAGGGATTATCTTATAAAAATAGATTCCATCCCTGAAAAAAACCTTACCTATCTTACTAATGAAGATGCCACCTCATTTAATATTTCTAATGCACTTTCAAAACTTATAGAGAACACTAATGAAGGTGATAAAGTTTATTTATTTTTTGCTGGTCATGGTGATGTTGTAGACCAAGATAGTGTTGAAGAAAAAATTGGCTTTTTACTCGCTCACGATGTTAACAAAGAGCGTGAGTATTACGGTACGCAAGGTGTTGTTCCTTTTAAAGACATTAACACCACTGTAAATTCAATCGCTAATAAAAACGCCAAAATTGTATTGGTTTTAGATGCCTGTAAATCGGGATTTTTATATCTCGATGGAAGTCAGAGGAATTTAGAAACCATGAACAATACCTTTGAAAATTCAACAAAGCTACTCAGCTGTAAGCCCAATCAGCTTTCTTATGAATCTTCAAACGAAACCAGCAACATCGGACAAGGCTTTTTCACTTACTATTTGGTACTTGGGTTAATGGGTGCTGCCGATAACTTGGTACAAGATTTTAACTTACAGTCTTTTGAACTTCAATCATTTTTAGATANCAATGTTGCTGCTGCTACGGCCAANAAACAATCACCTGTTGTAAAAACNACNAANTCTACCGAAATTCTNAAGAAAGTAAATANCACCGACAAATCTGATGCTTTACTTCAAATTCAGAATTCTACAGCCATAAAAACACTGTTAGCCAATAGAAATGATACTTATAATGCAGAATCAACATTTAAAGGCAATGACGGAATTATAGAAAAATTCAATAAAGCATTACAATCCAAAAACTATTATGGTTCAGAATCTAGTGCTCAAGAAATTATAAAAAATGCCGAAAGTGACAGTTCAGTTTCAGAAGAATTGGTTCAAAATTTAAAAGACAATCTCGTCAATGTACTTTCGCTTGAAGCACAAACTTTAATAAACACATACATCAGTAATAGTAAAAATTTGCCAAGTGGAAAGGTGTTTTTAGAGCATGCCAAATATCTAGACATTTGTTTGTCTTACATGAATAAGAACGACTTTATGTATGATAGGTTTTTGTGTAGTAAATTATTTTTAGAAGCCTACTCTACCATTAAACTACAACGTTTCGATAAATACAACGAAGCCAAAGAGAAATTAGAAACTGCTCTTAACATAGAGCAAAAAGCAGCTTACATTTATAATGCTTTAGGCATCATAATGAATGACTTAGAGTATTATGAAGAGGCTTTTAAAAATTATAAAAAAGCTAACGAACTAATACCGACTTGGTCCTTTCCTTTAAATAATATTGGTTCTAACTATCTAGATATTAATAATTACGAAAACGCAATTGATTTTTACACCAAAGCAAGCAAAATGAAGTTTGCACAAAAAACCTCTTTCAACAATATTGGTGTAGTTTATGATCGCATGGGAAGGTTTAAGGATTCTGAAACTTTCTATCTTAAAGTGGGTGAAGTTGACGGTAACTTCTTAGATATCACACTAAGAAACTTAGCTAAGGTCTATAACAGCAGAGGTAACCTTAAACAAGCATATGACTATTTTGAGAAGGCCTATCAACAAGATTCCACAAATATTACAACTTTAACTGAATATGGGGAATTTTTAATTGATGAGGCATTAAATCCTGCTCGAGGAGAATTATTAGTCAATAGAGCCATTGAACTAGCACCATATCAATCTGATGGTTATAGAGAATTAGCAGACTGTTACAGAAGATTTAAAAGGGAAACTAAATTTTACCTTAAAGCAGATAGTTTATACCAAAAAGCAATTGAACTGAATCCTCACGATACTTGGGCTTATGCCGGACGCGCTTGGAACTATAAGAAACTAGATAAAAACAATGAAGAAATTGAACAGCAATTTCTGAAAGGCATAAAAGCCAACCCACAAAAAGCAAGTGCTTATTANTACTTGGGTAATTATTATTCTGAAGATGATAATAAAGAAGAATTTTATAAAAAAGCTATTGCGCAAGATTCATTTTATATGCCAGCATATAAAAGTTTAGTGAAAGTTTATAACGATAACAAAACATATACTGAATCCCTTTCACTCCTAGAGGGTGTTACACGTTGGAACTCTAAATCACCCGACATCTACAACTTAATAGGAAACACCTATTTTGAGCAAAATGATTTTCAAAATGCTACGGTAAACTATCAAAAAGCCATCACTCTCGATTCTACTTATGCTAATGGCTTAGTAAACCTTGCGTATTGCGAACTAAAAAATAAAAATTACGAAAGTTCCTTTCAATATTTTCTTAAGAGTTTTAAGGCTAATCCTTATAAGTTAAAACTTAATGATTACGCTCAATACTTTTTATTTGAAGCAAGAACCTCTAAAGANGATAAACTGAAATTATACGAGCTAGCCTACAAACTAGAAAGTAATGNAGAAACCAGATATCTTTTAGCTAAACACTATTATCTTAATGATAANTCAGATTTGGCAGAAACTTTATTGNCAGATGTAAATCTNCAAGAATTGAGTAGATCGTGGAAAATTCAATATTTAAAGCTCTTAATACTTTTAAATTTTGAAAGTGAATCCATCAAAAAAGCCAATCAATTAAATGACGAACTAAAAAAAGTCAACCCTAAAAATGATAAGATTTTAAATGTTTTATTAGTCTACTTCAATAAAGACAAAAAAGAAGCCAAAGAAGCTATGAAAAATATTAACCCTTATTTTTTAAAGGATAAACAACTGCTTAAAAACTATAATTCAACAATTGTAGAAATCATAAAATCNCTAAGGTTATGAAAACTAAATTTTCCCTTTGTCTCATTTTTTTAATCACCTTTAATCTTTTTGCTGGTGTCAACCTCAAAAATGGTAATTTTTACATTTCTTACACAGATCTTTTAACCAAACATGTTCAATTTGTGTTTGGTGACTTTTCAAGAACATATAATTCAAAATCCATTAAAACCGGATTATTTGGTTACGGTTGGGGAACAAAATGGGAAACTGAACTGTACTTTTTTCCTGATGGNTATATTTCCGTACACGAATATGGTGCTGGNGNNAAATCTGCTTTTAATTCAGATTTAGTTTCAACTGANAGTATTCAAATGATGGTAGACATTATNATCGANACAAAGTTAGAGCACGGTTTNCTAGACAANAACCCTTCTGCCATATTAAAACTTCAGAACAAGCTTACNGACATGATGGACGTAAGACATGCCGAATGGNTAAAANTNAAAAANGANAATAAATTAGANTTTGAACAAGAACTTATTGACGGTTTAGTNTTTGANGGNTTTTCTAGAGGAAATCAAAAAATTACGATTACCAACAATGGNTTTGAACGTATTAGCATCTCTGACCAAACAAAAGAATTCTTCGATATTAATGGTAGATTGATAAAGTACACTGATAACAACGGCCTTTATACAGAAATTAAATACGTTGATGATAAAATCACCCAAATGATTTGCAGCGATGGAAATGTAATTCATTTTAAAACCAATGATAATGGCTATATCATTGAAGCAAGGTTAGACGATGATGTTTCAACATATAAGTATGATGGAGATAATCTAGTCTACAACAAAGATGGTGGTGGTAATCAATACGCTTATGAATATGATAATATTCATAATCTCACCAGAATCATTTATAATCCCGTGCGTTTTAAAGGTGAAGTAATAGACGCTATGACAATTACCTATGAAGACCGAACGTATTATTGTTCTAGCATTACTGATAGAGATGGTAAAACTGTAAACTACGAATATAAAAAGTACTTTAATGAAGATGGAACTGAGGATCCCGATCATTATTCTACAACAGTGATAAAAGATGATTATTATGGTAATAAAGCCAAAAGTGAATATGAATATTTTATTAAAGTAGGAGCTAGTGGTAATCGCTATACACACCAGATCATTACAACAATTCAAGGTATTACAACCAATACAACCTACGACGAGCAATGTGGAAATCCCATAAAAATCATAAAAGGTAGTAGAGAAACAGATTTTAAATACAATAACCGTTGTCGATTAATAAGAAAAACTTCAAATTATGGAGATGATATAGAAATGAAATATCATCCTACACTAGAAAAATTGACCTATGTTAGTAATGATCAAGGTGAATTCAATTTTGAATATAATACTGAAGGCAACTTACTTAAAGCTTCTAAAAGTAATGGAGATACTGTAGAGATGGAATATCTAGACAATGGTAAAATATCCAAAATGATCTCCAATGATGAAACTTTACTTTTTAAGTATAATACCATGGGAAAACCAATTGCTATAGAAATTGAAGGTGAAGGAAAGATTGATGTCACTTACGATAAATATGGCGAAATAGAGCGTGTAGATAGTGAAGATGGACATTCAATGGCATTAAAGGTTACTCAAGCATTTCAAAATCTGTTAGCTATTGTTAAACCTTCAGGTGTCAATTTAGGCATGTAATATTAGTCATACATTAAATTTGTATCTTAACACTACGATTGTCAATTGAATTTTATTCCAATGAAACACATTTTACTTTCATTTTTACTTTTATCAGTATGCGTAGGAACTGCCCAAGACGGTGAACGTGGTTCTAAAGCTAGCTCAGTAGAAAATACTGCAGAAGGTGAAAAACGTGCCATAATCATTGGTGTTTCAAACTATAAAGAAGAAGCTCTAAAACTCAATTATGCAGATAATGATGCTTTGCTTTTTAAAAACTATTTAAGTCTTGCTGAAAAATTACCACAAGAAAATATAAGTCTTCTTATCAATGAAGATGCCGTAGCTTTAAATGTTGTTCAAAAATTCAAAAAGCTATTATCAAAAATTGAAGATGGAGACACTACATACATTTATTTTGCAGGTCATGGAGATGTTGTAGACGATTTTGGTGAGAAAGAAGGCTTTCTACTTACAGCAGACGCTAATGCCAATCAAGAGTATTATTCTGGTGGAGTCATTCCTTTGGCGCTACTCAATAAAATTATAAGTAGCTATACTAATAAAGGCTCTAAAGTGATATTGATTTTAGATGCATGTAGATCGGGTTTTGTTTTTGAAGAAGGTACTCAAAAAAACATGGGAACTATTCAAGCCATGTTTGAAAATTCAACAAAAATCCTAAGCTGTGGCTCTAACGAGTTGTCTTATGAAAGTGGTGATTTAAATCACGGATACTTTACATATTATTTGGTTAAAGGTCTCACAGGAAATGCAGATAGCAATACAGATAATTCAATTATATATCGTGAAATAGATGACTATTTGTACGATAATGTTGCTGCTACAGTTTCAACTAAATTCAAGAAAAACCAAACACCTATAGTTCGTACAAAAAATGATAGAGCGATCTATAAAACTATAGAACCCAATCAGCCTACAATAGCTTTTGAGGTTATAAACTCAGATATTGAAAAAGATAAAACCCTTGCTTCGAGAGGTATTTCTACTACAGATTTAAAAGATAAAACAGCTGGGGCAGTTATTAAAAAATTCAACGACGCCATTGAAAGAAAATCATATCACGGCAAATCGTCTAGTGCTTATGAAATCTATAAGTCTGCTAAACAGACTAATCAATTATCCGAAGGTTTAGCTGAAAAAATGGAAAGCATTCTTTTAAAAAAATTGTCTGGTGATGCACAACAACTTATCAATAATTACATTGATGGTTCCAAAACGTTGCCTTCAAGTAAATCTTTTGTTGAACAAGCTAAAAACCTGGATGTTTGTTTAGAACTTATTGGAGATGACGATTACCTCAGCAACCGCATTAAGTCAAGCAAATTGCTTTTAGAAGCTTATGCTATTATTAAAAGCAAAAACTATTCAAGATATAAGCTAGCTAAACGAAAGCTTAATTCTGCTTTACAATTAGAACCTAGAGCAGCTTACATACATAATGCACTTGGCGAAGTCTTTAATCAGGAAAAAACCTACGATAGCGCACATTACCACTTCAACAAAGCAAAATCTTTGATTGGTAGCTGGTCTCAACCCATAACTAATATCAGTGATAACTTTTTAGACCAATATAAATATGAAGATGCCAAAACCAACTTGAGTAATTCGCTAGGTACAAACGGTATTAATGCTAATTTAAAACTTGGTGAAATCAATGAGAAAGAAGGTAAATACAATATTGCTGAAGACTACTATTCTAAAGCTTTAAAGCTTGATACCAATAATACCTTTGCTTTGCAGAAAATGAGCCATCTTCAAAAATTAAAAGGCAATAATAAAGCCTCACTAGAATGGTACAAAAAAGCTATTAAGTCAGATTCTATAAACTCTATATTTGGTTTAGGTTTAGTCAACTATATACAAGAAAATAAGTTATCTGATGAAGAAGGCGAAAAATTATTACTCAACGCTATAGATTATGAACCTGAATCGTCCATCTTATATTCTGAATATGCCGACTTTTTAAGATTAACCCAAACTAAACTTACACGGTTACGATTAGCAGATTCACTGTATAAAAAGACTATTGAACTCAATCCATACAACACCAAAGCTTATGCTGGAAGTGGCTGGCTTCAAGATAAATTCAAAAGACTTTTAAAAGCTAAACAAGCTTTTGAGGATGGTATTGCTAAAAACCCTGAAAACCCAGAAAGCTATTTCTACTACGCCAATTTCTTAAAGGAACGCATAAACACCATTGAGGACGCAAAAGCTCTATATTTAAGTTCTATTGAAAAAAATCACCTTTTCATTCCTGCATATAATGAATTGATCAATCTTTATAACAGTGAAAATGCACAAGAAAAGTCATTAGAACTTTTAAATCGCATGATAAACAAACACCCTGAAACATTAGATTTTTATAATCTATTAGGGCAAACCTATTTTTCAAAAGGAGAATACAATAAAGCTATTGAAGCTTATAAAACAGCTTCAGACATAGACAAAACCTACACTAAAGGTTATAAATCTCTTGGTTATAGCGCGTTGAAAACAGACGATATTGATACAGCGAAAACATATCTTATTACCGCAGCTGAAAATGATGCCAATGAGGACACCAAAAAAGAAATATCAGAGTTTATTCTCACTATGGCTAGAGATAAACAAAAATTTGGTAAGCCTGAACAGGTAAAACAACTATTTGAACTTGCCTTCACCATTGATAATTCGGCCAAAACGGCTATAGTCTATGCTGACTTTTTATATCTAAATAATGAAGCCATAAAATCCATAGAAATTGCACTTCCTGCGATGAGTAAAGAAAATACCAAAGCCGAAAACATTAGTTTATTAGAAGTTATGACAAAAGCAGCTATTGATGCAAATGCTATGGATAATGCAAAATACTATTATCAAAATTTAATAAATCTTGATAGCACTCCAGATGCACTTTTAACTTCTGTTTATTTTAGATTTATTGGTGATATGAATACAAGCATAACTTTCAGAAGACGTGTTGATCAAAACTTATTACGTTCTAATAAATTAAAAGACCTGTATAGCCAAAATACTATTGACAAGTATATTTTACTAGATTAAACTACCACATTTTCAAATTAGAACTCGCATTGATTTCTCNCAAGTCTGGGANTTGTTTACCATTGGTAAGNTGCATTACTTGTTTTA
Source organism: Flavobacteriaceae bacterium (assembly GCA_002706045.1). Taxonomy (GTDB): domain Bacteria; phylum Bacteroidota; class Bacteroidia; order Flavobacteriales; family Flavobacteriaceae; genus Winogradskyella. Next base: position 10,416 of record PAJL01000024.1, on the reverse strand, counting down.
AAAGTTCNGAAATATCATCTTGTGTAAGTTCAACNGATTTNTCTAAGGATTTTTCAGTTAAAANNATACTACCTCCTAATTTCTCTTTNAACANATTAATATAAGCACTCGTAAAAGCACCGTTTCCTAAAGCTTTGTTTTCATAAGCTACATCACCTCCAGAAGACGCAGAAATAACCGTAATACCACTCTTTGATAAGAAGTCATCAAACACATCTGAAACCACATTAGACAACCTAAACTCTGGTTCCTTTTTTGTACTTCGGGATTTAGAACCACGCTGCCCAGAACCTTCTGTTGCACCACTGTTTGAAGCTGATGAAACATCTAAAGTATTTCCAGAATGACAGGTATCCATAAGCAACAGTTTGTTGTTTGCTTTAGATTGATTAAGCGATTCAATAATGGTATTAAATGCTAAACCGTTTTTTGCAACATTATTAAAATCCATTTCATGTGGTGCATAATAATAATTCAAATCGTTGTCCAAGACTCCATGGCCAGCAATAAAAAGCACAACTTGATCTTCTGGCTTGGCGTTTTTAAATACTTCCAGAATCGTTTTTTCTATAGATTTTGAAGTAGCTTTTTCGTTAACTAAATATTCAACTTTGGTACTTTTAAATGACGGTGATGTGTGCCTCATAAAAATATCTTCAGTTGACATAAAACTATCTTCAACAAGCGGCTCTCCTTCAAAAACATAATGCAATTGATTATCTACAATAGACAGTCCTTTTACACTATCTGAAAACACCTTTTCATCCAATACATCTCCTTCTAAATTATATTTGAAAATCTTGTATTTGAAATTTTCACCATGAGACTTAATCACAGAAAACGTTTTACCATCCTTAGCAATAGATAACTGATCTAAACTTTCAATTTTTGGGATTTTCAGTTTGAGCGGCAATTCATCTTTTAAGTTTAGATTTTTATAATATGAATTGCCATCTAAATCAGAATAAAGTAAATGTTCACTATTTGATGACAGTGCTTTTAAATACACCAAATACACATTCGCTGAATCTATAGCTTTTCTTTCTGGATTTATATTATAGATATCTGGATTAAATTGTATTTGAGTCGTATCCTTTTTTTGGAAATTACCCAAAGCCACAGTTACTAAATTATCTAAACCTGAAGCAGATGAAAGCTTGGCCCAACCATCGTTTTCTAATATTGTAAAATTATCCGTAGACATATATTCGTCGTCTTTTTTTATGGACAACTTTAATTTATTGAACTTCTCTGTCTTAATATCATACTTGTAAAAATAACCTTTATCAGACTTTACAATAAAGCTCTCATTATCTAATCCAGGAAAGAACATTGGATCTACAGTATATGTATTTATAGTGATGTCTTCAGGAAAAATAATGGCTTGAATTGTCTTGGTTTTAAAATTCCACAAGTAGTTTTCCTCATAATTATTTTCTAACCATAAATGGCCATCAACAGTCAAAGGCTCTAAGTTAGAAAGGCTCTTATAACTTCCAAAATACTTGTTTATATCCGTCAACGGTGTATCATCGCTATCTTTGAGTGTATAAGGATTTCCAAAGAATTTAGTCTTGTAATTTTGAAANGCTTCATCCGTTACAGTGCCATAAATTTTNGCAATATCAAAGGCATCTTTATCTGCGTAGGTGAGATTATAGGCATTTTGCTTGTAATCTGATACGCCTACCGAAAGCACATATAAATCTCCTTTTTTATGCTCTACTGTCTTTGGAGTTGAGTTTTCCCTTTCTAAATCGACTTTAGTGTTTTCATAAAGATTTGCAGTTCTTAGACGTAAGGCTTCATCTAAAAGTTTTAAATATTCTGCATTTGGATTTCCGATAGACTTCAACACTTCAGAAGGATTAAAGTAATCTTTTTCTAACGTCTGTATTGGAACCAGTTTCTTATCCTGAGTAGACACTATGTAATCTTCAGGGTTTGTATTACTGAAATAGAAATTATCACTGTTTACAAAAACATGGCTGTCTTTATCTGGATGTATCATTTCTAATACTGGCTGAAGTCCATCTACTGTGTAAATTTTAATCTTGCCATTACTAAAACTTGCCATTAATTTACTCCCATCGTCATTAAGAGAAATCTTTTCTGGAAATTCTGAGAGCGGAAACTTATATATTTTTTCTCCTATAACTAAACCCATATTCTCTACGGACAATACCATAACATCGCCTTTACTTGCTACATCAATAATGTTTAAACAATCTAAAGTATTTGTCTTTACAGTATTAGAATCCGAAATTGTAAATGTTAAGGTAGATTGGTTGCAGTTAAATGGATCTATTTGATAATATNAATTTGAAATCAAAAAATCGCGATCACCATCAGCATAGATTTTATATCTCCCATCTTTTAATTCGGTTGAAAAAATAGTTTTTAGAGACTTTATGTCTTTTATAATAGCTTCATTTTCATCTGAAATTAATAGCAGAAACTCACCATTTTTAGAAAACTTACCAAACTTATATTTTCCTTCTATTTTAGTAACAGTATCTCCGTTTAAGATGGCAAACTCTTGTGGATCTGTATGGCCACCATTATAATATACTTCAATACTTAAAAGTAAATCTCCTGTAATTGAATTATAGTCTAGAATACTTCGTTGCCTAACTTCTTTATACGACAGTTCTTTCACCCTATCATTTACAATATCGTATACAAAAAAGCCATACTTATTATCATATTGCNAGCCTTTTTTATATCCATAAAAAGGTTTTAATCCATTTTCTTTATCAAAAGCTATTTCGGTGCTCATATCTGAGTAACCGTGAGTAACTTCTAAATAATCATTATAACTTAATGTTCCGAATCTGTTATTGAAAGTTCCTGTTTCAAAATATTTTAANTGGTCGGCATAGAATGTTAAACTTNANCTAGATTCTTTCAACGCTTTNCCGTAAATCAGCCAATTATTATTTGGNAAAAACATTCCTGAATAAAAAGCTCTTGTTTCCTTAGGAATACTACTAACAATACGTTCTTTATTATAATCAAAAACCGCAAAACGAGCTGAGCTCACAATATTCTTATGGTATTCTTCAAAAAACAATATTTCATCAGTAGCTTTAAGATATACTGCTTGTGTAGCTCCTTGAGCTGTTTTTGGATTTAAATTTTTAAAATTAAGACCTTCCTTTTCAAGAATTACAGGTTGAACAAATGAGTTATTTGCTGTTATTATAATTGTTTTTAAACCATCTCTTTCGGAGTGTGAAACGCTTATAAAGTTTGTATTAAAGTCAATATCATGAATAGATTTTGAAAAAGTTGCTGTACTAGAAAGGTTGTAAATTTCAAGTTTATCATTAGTGTTGTTGGTTGTGATGGCAAACAATTGATCATCATCAAAAAATAAATCGTGAATTTTTAATGCCTCAGGAATGTCAATCTTCGTGATATTTTTATAATCATTACCTACTTGAAGAGACACACGTAATTGTTTACCAATTTGCCCTTCTACCAAAGCCATAGTTTTAGTAATAGAGTCATAAGCAGCCATAGTTACTTGTGCCGCCACGAAATATCTATTAACCTTTTCGAATTTATTGTTATAAAGGTCAATGATATTTAATGACTTATCTGGATTAGTATCCTGAATAATTATCGCATCTTTTTGATTGCCAATAAACGCAACATTGGCTTGCATTTTTTGTAATACTTTCTGATCAAAAACACCAATACTGATTATAGAATCCTGACTTCCGTCGGTAAATGCCAATTTTTGATTTATTGTGAGTACCCTATCATCAAACAACAATTTCATGTCTGTAATAGGCAAACCTGAAGCCGGCTTTACGGTTTTTATAACACGTTTAGTTTCCGAATTGTAGGCTAGGATTTTTCCGGATTCGTCTGCTGTAAAAAAATAAGGATAGGCATCTGATGCTACCACATTTGTAATCCTAGCGGAATGATAATCCCTAAGTTCAATATTTACATTAGGATCTTGAGCTCCTGATTTAAAAATTAATAGAACAGTAAAAAAAGTAATAATGTATTTCACTCTATTTACAAAGTCCATAAGTTTCGCAAATTGTAGTTTCTATTTCGGCATCAGATAAACCTAAGGCTTCCAAATCTGTTAACAATGCTGTATAGTTCTTTACTTGTTCAGCATATTGATTTCTGTTAATCAATTCAAAATTATAGAACGTAAGATTATCTAAACTTGGAAACTCTTCAGTAGTCACGATCCATTCAAAAGTATTGTCTTCTGAGAAAAACGTTTGATTTTTGTATAATGAGATTTGGTTTCCATTTGTTGCTAGTTTCAAAATCTCATCTGTTTTTTTATTTCTGACAAATACGTAATAGGAAGAATCTACTTCATTAGTTTTCCAACTAAAGGTTAGTTTTGATGAGGCCAGCATGACACTATCTTTTGGAAATTCCATTAAAATATCTCCTCTGAACACACCTCCGATTACGGTAGAACCTTCTTCTTTTTTGACAAACTCGTCCCAGATTACTTTAAAGTACTTCGAGGTTAAACTACCCGACTGTTGAGTCTTTAGCTTCAGGATATCCTTGAATTTATACTGACCATTACTTTCAACTTTATAAGCTTCACCAGAAGCATTAATAACGGTTAATTTTGAGGATGAATCCAGAATAAGGGTTTGGTTCTTATTAATAAAATTTCCTTTTGAGAGTGGTTGAAGTTTCTTAGTTGTTTTCACATAAGCGGTACCATTTAGTTTAAAGACACAGAGGCTATCCTGAGCTTTCAACATAAAAGTAAAACAGCAAAAGATTATTACAACAATTGACTTTTCCATTCGAATTTATTATTGAGAAATATCACTAAATGCTCATAAAAATCTATCATTCCTATACCAAATAATGGTAAAATGATGATAGGCATAATATTCACATATACATTAGCTTGAAGCATTAATAATGCCAGATACAATAGAATCACAGAAATAATTAGCTGCACAGCTTTCTCGGTTAAATCATAAATAAAGCTATTACGCTTATACAACTTCATAGAAAGAAGCACAGTAATATATGTAATTATAAAAGCTATAAGATATATGATAAAATTAGATACTTTGGAGATGTAATTTTTATTGATAAGCATATTCAAAATATTAGCATGAATAGCGACTCCATAAGTATCTGGAACAGCTCTACCGACCCAAGCCTTATTGAGAGGTGTAAAATGTTTGTCTTCTATATCATAAATTTCATTACCATTACCTAAATACCCAAAAATAACNACTGCGTCTTTTATTGCAGGAATCTCATCAGTATTCAAAACCTCATCAATNCTAAAGTTTAAAAAGNCATCTTTATTACCAATGTAGTTTATNGGTAACGGTTCATTTAATTTTTTTANNGCATATTCTTCATCTATATAACCAGCAGTTTTAGCAAGTTGNGAAGTAAANGACAACTCTTGATTTTCTTTTTTAGCACCTAAAAAATCACGAATTACAGTGTTTTGTCCATTTAGGTTTAAGTTTATGAATCCCTTTTGCAAACCTTCAACTTCAAAATAAGAGTGGTTAGTTACTGTGGAATCATTTTCGTGATAATACGCTGTTACTATATTGGGTGTATTAGCTAAGGTACTTTTTAAAATAGAGTCTGTAAATTGACTTTTTTGGTCTTTAAAAATAATATCTAAACCAATTGCTTTGGGATTTTGCTTTGAAACAACTTCAATTGCTTGAGCCAATTGAAACCGGTCTGCATGCTTAATATTAACTAAAATAATATTAGAATTTACGGTCTGCTTATCTAGTCTCTCTGCATAATAAATATCCGTAAACTTAAAGTCTTTAAAAGCCTTTTCAAAAGGATCTAAAATTGTAAGATTGATAAAAATAAAATATAAAAGTCCAGCGACCACAAAAGTCATTATGGTACATAAAAGTGCNTCTTTGCTTAAAGAACTTTTATANAAAAANTTCATTNAAAAATTAGTTAGCNATTTTNTCAATTGCAGATGCTCCATCAGAAATAATAGCATCTTTGTTATCACTCAACATNGTNGGCAATTGATTAATATACTTGCTCTTATTGCCTTCATACTCATCTAATCTTACATTCACTTTAACTATTCCGTAATTCTCGTTNCCATCTATTTGCGTTGTAAACGGTATATCATAATACCACGGAGANAAAATTGGTTGTTTGATAAGNTTATCTGCTCCATACTTCAANTTTTTGAAATCATATTCTTGCTCAATGAGTGTAGCGCTTTTAGGGGTTCCATCATCTCCTCTCCATTGTCCTTCAATAGATATTGAAATTTTGGCATTTAGATTTTCGTCCGTATAAACCTTAGTTTTAGAGAAGAAAATACGCAATTCGTTAAAACTTAAACGTGTAATACTTGGATTTTCAGGATCACTAATAAGCTCTATTTTAGCATAAAAATTGAGTAAATCATCTTCTTCTAGTCTAATAACATCATCCAATTTTAGAGATTGAGCAGCACCACGAGATTTTGGCATGCTATTAAAATCTTCTTTTACTAAAGTCGTTATTCTTTCTTTCTCTGTAACATCATTAGGTTTAGAATATTTCTTGATTTCAATCTCTTTATAAGTTTTCTCAACCTCACCTAAATCTGTATTGTAATAATTATTGATAGACAATGATTGAGAGTAAGTATTTGTCAAAGATTTAGATGTTTTTTCTGCCAAATATGAAGCACCAAAAAACACTCCTTGCAAAACCGTTTCTATCATACCACCTCTAGTATCTGCACGTTTTAGGTTTACTACAAACTCTTCGTTAGATTTAATATTAGATTTTTGGTGTACACCACAGGAATAGGCTAAAACAGCCAATAGAATAAAGATTGTTTTTTTCATGATAGCAAGACTTAATATTTTACTAATTTATACAAAAAAGACAAAAACCGAACCGTTTTGGTATTTATAAGAACAAATGTTAAAAACCTATAACCTCAACTTACACATGTTCATATAGTTTATCCGTGAATGTTTTGAGTCCGATTTCTGGTAAAAACTGATCTGAAATGGTCAAAATAGCATTCAAATTGTTTCTTAGATGTTCTATATTTATAGGGTTTAGATTTATTGATGTTTGCAATAAATGAAGTGCCATATCTGCTAGGAGAAGTCGTTGTTTTTCAAGCCAATTATCATCACCTTTAACTGCTTTATTATTTAAATAACTCGCTTCAACAAGTGCATGAAGCTCTTTACTAACGTTTAGAATTACTTGCTTATCTTCATTTTTCATTCTTAACTATTTTATTTTAAACGTCTGTCGCTTTCTGCTATTGGCAAATCATTGATACTTGCATAGCGCTTTTCCATTAAGCCATTAGCATCAAACTCCCAATTTTCATTTCCATAAGCTCTAAACCACTGATTGTTCTTGTTTCGATATTCATACTCAAATCGTACAGCAATTCTATTTTCGTTGAATGACCACAATTCTTTTTTCAATTTATAATCGAGTTCATTTGTCCATTTGCCTTGCAGAAACTCAATAACCGCATCACGACCATTTATAAATTGATTTCTATTTCTCCATTCTGTATCTACACTGTATGCAAGTGCTATTTTTTCTGGATTTTTACTATTCCATGCATCTTCAGCCATTTGAATTTTTTCAATAGCGGTTTCTTTGTTGAAAGGTGGTAAAGGATATTTCTTTTCCATTATTATATATTTTTATGTTCGTTTTTTGATGGGTAAAAGAGCAGATATTTCACACAAAATACCTGCCCTTATTTATTTTTAAACTGTCTTTACAGAAACACTAGGTTTTGTTTCTAGCTTGTGAATAAAGTACCATAACGGGATACCGTAAGCAAAATGTCTTACCATAGTTACAATTGGTATCATAATACCTAGATTAACTCCAGCTATTCCTGCTCCTAAAAGTGGCAACATAAAAAACCAAACTAGCGCCACAGTTTCTGCAGTAACAAATAAAAGTGACCTTAGCCAGTTTGGTCCCCAAAGTGATGGTGCAATACCAGCATAAAGTACTGAAAGTAAAATACCATTAGCATAATGGCCTACAAGCCCATAACCTAAACCCAAACCTGTTTTCTCACCTAAAAGTGAAGGAATATCCCAAAAGTTCCCTGTCATTAACCATCCTACTATATCAAATAGGATGGTTCCTAAAACGCCTGCTACAATGGCTTTTTTCCAATTAATCTTATTAGTGTTCATCATTTTTTATTTTAAGATTAATTCAATTCAGGCTCTAATTCTGGTGCCAAAGGAAAATCGACAGGAACATTAGTTACGTTATGTAAATAGTTCATCACAACTTTATCTGCGATTAACAAGATTAAGTCTACCAAATTAGCTTTACTATAACCTTGCTCAAAGAAAACTTCAAGTTCTTCACTAACATCCGTTCCTTTAGATACAGTTATAGCTTTTGCTAATTTTGCTAAGGCATCTATTTTTTGATCCCAATCAGATGAAGCAGTTCTTATTTGCAGTATTTGCTCATCTGTAAAGCCGTTCATTTTTCCGATGGCTGTATGAGCTGCCAAACAGTAACTACAGTTGTTTACTTGGCTTACCACTAAGTTTACAACTTCTTTTTCCTTATTACTAAAGGATGTTTTTCCGTTTTGGAATTGTAGGTAATTAGCAAGTGCTGTTTCAGAATATGCCATAGTCGCATACAGATTAGGCACCATACCAATGGCTTTGTTTAAATTGTCAAAAATTGCTTGATTGTTATCAGATACTTCTCCTCTGACAGGAACATTAAATTGATTCATTTTACACTGTTTTTAATTAATAATTAATTTACAGTGCAAAAATGGCTCATATGTGTAAGTGACTGTTAGGCAGGAATTCCTGACTTGTTGGCTATTTTTCCCATAACCATATTTTTGCGGTAAATTGATGGTGAAACCCCTTCTATTTTCTTGAAAAAACGACTGAAAGCTTGTATATCCTCAAATCCAATATCATAAGCTATCTCTTGAATTTGCTTCTCTGAATATTGCAATAATCGCTTAGCTTCAAGACATCTCCTTTGATGAATGAATTGCAAAGGTGTTTTAGAACTGATGTTTGAAAACACGTTTGAAATAGTTTTTGGGGATTTATTTAGCAACTCTGCATAATCCGAAACTGTGTGTTTGGTTTTATAATGTTTTTCTACCAAGAAATTAAACTCACGTACCAAATCTGATTCTGATTGCTCACTTGGATATTGCGACTGATTTTTAAAGATACGTGTGTTCATAATCAAAAAGCGTTTTAGCATCATTTGAAGCATATCTTTTTTAAGGTCATCAGAAGATTCCATTTCTAAAGTAAACATGCGCCAAAAAATCTCGAACCGTTCTACATCACTAAGCGGAACTTTAATTGATGGTAAAGCAGAAGCAGCAAAGAATAGTACACCTTTACATCCTACTTCAATATCATGATCTAAGATGCAATAGAACGGTCGGTTAAACTTTACCAATCGTACTTTTTGAATCTCATCAATTTCTAACTTATGAAATTCGGTTAAAAAAATCATTTCATACTTATTAAAGCACCTGCTCTGGCCATCTATAGTTAACCTATTATTATCTGAAATAAACCATAGAATGGTTAATGAGTTTTCTAATTTTTGTTGAAGTAAATAGGAATTCTTTGCCGTAATTTCTTGTAGTGTTAGAAATTCACCAGATGTCGATTGAAATTGCATTAGCTTAATGGTTGATTGATTAACGTACTATTATATAGTCGATATTTTTTTCAATCCATAACAGTTGCTATAGCAATGTTTTTTTTTAAATCTTTGAATAAATGAGCATTAGTAAAAAGTTTACAAACAAAAAACCCACAGTTTTAGCAACTATGGGTTTAGGAATTTTTGTGACCTCGACAGGATTCAAACCTGTAACCTTCTGAGCCGTAATCAGATGCGCTATTCAGTTGCGCCACGAGGCCGTTTTAAAGTGGGTGCAAATATAATACATTTATTAAAAAACCACCAAACTATTTATTTCAAAATTGGAAATCATTATTTTTGACATATGATAGCAAAAGAAACCTTAGAGCCTTTTAAATATTTATTCGATACTGAAACTATTGACAATATCGCTGATGTTGCTGTTCTTAAAAGTTTCAATAAAAATGATATTATTATTGATATTGGTCAGGAATTAAAATTTATTCCTCTGCTAATAAAAGGAAATATTAAGGTGCTAAGGGAAGACAACACTGGCAATGAACTATTGCTATATGTGCTAGAATCTGGTGATACTTGTGCTATGTCGCTAACCTGCTGTATGGCAAAATCTGTAAGCAAGATTAGGGCTATTGCCGATGACGATGCTACGGTAATTATGATTCCTATTGATAATATGCGACTTTGGTTTCATAATAATGAAAGTTGGAGAAAACTTGTTCAATCAAATTATGAGTTAATAAAAAA
>PAJL01000023.1 GCA_002706045.1 Flavobacteriaceae bacterium | reverse complement strand
GAAACATATTTAGTATTTGGGATCGTATTTTAGGAACTTATATGTATATGGAACGTGAAAACTTAGTGTATGGTGTAGATGTTTTTCCGGATGAAGAAAAAAATGGAAAAATTATGGAGTTATTAAAGCAACCTTTTCAGAAGTATGACAAACCAACGCTTACTGCTGATGTTGAAGAATAGTTTTGTAATCATATTGTTTGCTATTTTGCTTATGAGCTGTAGTTCTAAAAAACAAATCGACATACAAGGTCACAGAGGCTGTAGAGGTCTGCTTCCCGAGAATTCATTACCAGCTTTTGAAAAAGCAATTGACTTAGGAGTGCATACGCTTGAGTTGGATATAGCCATAACCAAAGACAACGAAGTTGTGGTGTCTCACGAACCTTTTATAAGTCGTTATATATGTTTTAATCCTAAGGGTGAAGAAATTCCAGATTCCATGGATATGAAACATAATCTATATAAAATGACGCACCAAGACATCAAGCAGTTTGATTGTGGTTCTAAGTTTCATCCAGATTATCCAAACCAAGAAAAATTAAAGACCTATAAACCACTATTAGCAGAAGTTTTTGAACTTGTAAAATCAAAAAGTTCTGATGTTAAGTTTAATATTGAAATAAAATCTAAGCCAAAGTATTACAGTATCTACACGCCAGAACCCGAAACTTATGTAAAATTGGTTTTAGATGCAATTGAAAAGCATAACATGTTCAATCGTGTTAATCTACAATCTTTTGATTTAGCTATTCTTGAAGAGGTAAAAAAGCAATCTCCAAAAATGAAAGTAGCTTTATTGGTTGATGATAACGAGACTATCAGTACAAAACTGAATAAGCTGTCCTACAAACCAGAAATCATAAGTCCTTACTTCAAGTTATTAACAGAAAAGGAAGTTGTTGATTATCAGGATCAAAACTTTCAAATTATTCCTTGGACGGTAAATGATACTGTCGATATGCAGCAAATGATAGACTGGCAGGTCGATGGCATTATAACCGATTATCCAGATCAGCTTATTAAATTACTTCAACAATAAGGTTGTTAACAAAGTTATTAACAAAAAGTGTTCTTCTTCGGATTTTTATGTAGTTCGTGGATGTTTTGTTGTAATTTAACACAAACTAACTATGTTTAAAACGGATTGATTAATTTACTGTTGCACTAAGACATTAAAACAAATGTTTCATCTAATCGTGTGCCGTGTTTAAAAATTTAGTCCGTATCTGTCTCGTTGTTATCCTCATCTTTTTATTGAGTTTTACTCTAAATGCGCAAGAGCATTATGCCAAGCTTGAAAAAAATAGAAATATTCAAGCACAAGGATTGGTTCATGAACTCAATAGTACCAAGGANACNTTAATTCTCAGAGGTGANAGAAAAATCAATTATCTCTATTCCATAAANAAAGAATACGGACGTGAACTNGATTTCACTATTAATGATACTATTTACAAACTTCCGNTGAATAAACTGACNAAAGGAAAACANGTNATGGTTGCTGTGCAATCACCGATGCGTATTGTTTTTGTGGTNAAGATTTTAAAGGAAATNCCTAAAGAGCAACCAGAAGCACTTATTGCTGAAAAGATTGTGGCTGTTGAGCCTGCAAAAACTTTAGTTTCAGGAAATAATTAATNGTATATNAAATACTTCTTACGAATTGTTTTGTAAGCTTCTANATCTTTTTTCCAAGTAGCTCTTATTTCAGTTTCGCTAAGTCCAGCTTCAATTTGCTGTTGCAATTTNNCTGTNCCNGCGTGTGTTGTGAANTTNTTNGTATTGAAAACTTTCGATTTGTNTGTAGCATGCTTGTANGCATCTATCACATATTGTAAAGTGAATTGACGTTCAGCTTTAATATTCGATAAATCCATTCCATAACAAACCTTACCTTCATGCTTAGGATATTTAGAACCAAAATTTGGTNCTGGAGTATAGCTAAATGTATAAAAAGACTTNTCTAAAAATGGTGCNCCATAGCGCTGAAACTGAAATTCCGTACCNCGACCAGCATTAATATTAGTACCTTCAAACAAACCTAAACTAGGATATAANNTGATGGNTTGNTCNTTCGGTAANTTNGGAGAAGGACGAATCGGTAAGCTATATGAGCTGTTATGATTATAANTCAAATTTTCAATGACAGTAATATCACATGTAATACCGTTNTTTAACCAACCTTCGCCATTAATCATTTTTGCATATTCNCCAATGGTCATACCNTGGACTAGTGGAACGGTGTGCATTCCTAAAAANCTACTGTGCTGTGCTTCCAAAACAGGNCCATCNACATAATTNCCGTTCGGATTAGGACGATCTAAAATGAGTAAAGGCACATTGTTTTCAGCACAAGCTTCCATTACATAATGCAATGTAGAAATGTAAGTGTAAAACCGAACACCCACGTCTTGAATATCAAATACCACAATATCCAAATCTTTCAATTGTGCTTCCGAAGGTTTTTTGTGTTTGCCATGTAAAGAGAAAATTGGCAGACCAGTTTTTTTGTCCTTACCATCCGACACCAATTCGCCAGCATCTGCAGTACCTCTAAAACCATGCTCTGGAGAAAACACCTTTTTGATTTCGACGTTTCGAGCTAATAAAGAATCTACAATGTGAGTATAAGATCTTGTGTCTTGTGTCTTGTCTCCTGNGTCTAAAAAAACAACACTCGTTTGNTTNGCCACAATACCAACACGNTTTCCTTTTAATAATGGTAAATAAGCATCAGTTCTATTGGCTCCAACAACAATGGTTTTAGCATCTTGATCTTTGGTGTTAATTGAAGCCAAAGTATCTTTTAAAATTGTATTATTTTCGGATACGTCTTTTTTTGTTTTAGAAGCACAAGAAAGCGCTACCACGACAAATAATAAAACTGTATTTTTGAAAACCATAAAACGCATATATCGGTTTGAATTTTGAGTTGTTTATAGCTAAACGTATAATTAGCAATAAAACGTATAAAAGTAGTGTTTCGGCACCAATTATTAAAATTGGTATTGCNGCTATTGCTATTGGTATNGTGGTAATGCTTATTGCTATTGCNACAGGATTTGGACTTCAAGAAAAGATTAGAGANAAAGTAGCNGCCTTTAATGGTCANATAGAAATCACTAATTACGATACTAATGCTTCGGACGAATCCCAAGTACCAATTTCTACAGATCAAGAATTTTATCCTGAATTTAAAAGCATAGAAGGNATTACACACATTCAAGCGACNGCTACAAAGTTTGGAGTTATTAGNACTGAAGAAGATTTTGAAGGAGTTGTTGTTAAAGGTGTTGGNGCAGATTATAATTGGAAATATTTTGAAGAGTTTNTGNTNGATGGCAGATTACCAGATTTTTCTGGAAAGCGTAACGAGGAAATTCTAATTTCAAATTATTTAGCCAAACGATTAGGCTTTAAGGTTGGTGATAAATTTCAAACCTTGTTCACTAATAATTTAGCAGAACTTCGTCCAAGAATAATGGCATTTACTATTGTTGGGATTTACAATTCAGGTTTTCAGGAATTGGATGAAAAATTCTGTATTGCAGATTTAAGACATATTCAACGTCTCAATAAATGGGAAGCCAATCAGGTTGGTAGTTTTGAAGTTTTTATTGATGACTTTTCTGAAATCGATGAAAAAGCAGACGAAGTCTTTCGAGAAATTCCTTCGACGCTAAATGCAAGACCAATTACCCAAAAATACTACACTGTTTTTGAATGGATAAAAATCTTTGATTCCAATACCAACATTATCATAGCGATTATGATTATTGTGGCTGGTATCAATATGATTACAACACTATTAGTGCTAATCTTGGAACGTACACAAATGATTGGTGTTCTAAAGGCTTTGGGAAGTAATAATTGGTCCATTCGTAAAGTGTTTCTCTACAATGCCTCATACCTTATTGGTTTAGGATTGCTTTGGGGAAATCTTATAGGTTTGGGTTTGTTGTTGACGCAGAAATATTTCAAACTCTTTCCGCTAAATCCAGATACCTATTATGTCAGTGAAGCACCAGTATACTTAAATTGGGATTATGTGGTGTTGCTTAACGTTGGTACATTTTTAGCTTGTCTTTTAATGTTGCTGATTCCTTCAATTATTATTTCTAAGATTTCGCCTGTTAAGGCCATTCGATTTGATTAGGAAGAAGAAAGCCCCTTGACTTTTTTTAGTTAATTAGCTTTTGTCGGTTTACTTCCCCAAAAGGGGAAAAGCTAAATTTCTTGAAGCGCCAAATGTTTTAATTTTTTCTCTAAGCTTTTTTTAGTGAAGTTTTATATTGAATAACGTCTTCGACAGGCTCAGACTGACAAGTTTAAAAATATCGGTTAATTAGCATATGAGCACTATTGTCACACTGAGCTTGTCGAAGTGCGAATTTTATATTTAACTAGGCTCAAACTGAAGTATGCCAAAACACCAAACACCAAAAACCAAACACTAAACACTAAAACACTTTGTACTTACCACTTAATACGTAAATTTGCAACTCAGAAAAACAACTATGAATTACGCAGAAAATATATTAGGCACAATAGGAAACACACCATTGGTAAAAATGAACAAACTTGTGGAAGAGTTACCATGTTTAGTGCTGGCAAAATACGAAACGTTTAACCCTGGAAATTCCGTAAAAGACCGTATGGCAGTTCAGATGATTGAAGATGCTGAGGCTGAAGGAAAATTAAAACCAGGAGGAACTATCATAGAAGGTACGTCTGGAAATACAGGAATGGGCTTGGCGCTTGCCGCTATTGTAAAAGGCTACAAATGTGTTTTTGTAATGGCAGACAAGCAATCTAAAGAAAAAGTAGATATTCTTAAAGCGGTTGGAGCAGAGGTTGTGGTTTGCCCTACAGATGTAGAACCAAACGATCCACGCAGTTACTATTCTGTGTCTAAGCGTTTGGGTGAAGAAACTCCAAATTCTTGGTACGTTAACCAATACGATAATCCAAGTAATACCAAAGGACATTATAAAACTACAGGTCCTGAAATCTGGAACCAAACNGATGGAAAAGTAACACATTTTGTNGTTGGAGTTGGTACAGGAGGCACCATTTCTGGAGTAGGNAAGTATCTTAAAGAACAAAACCCTAATGTAAAAGTTTGGGGAGTGGATACTTACGGCTCGGTATTTAAGAAATACCATGAAACGGGTGAGTTTGATGAAAACGAAATCTACCCATACGTTACCGAAGGTATTGGTGAAGATATTTTACCAGAAAACGTCAACTTTGATATTATTGATGGTTTTACAAAAGTTACCGATAAAGATGCTGCGGTTTANACACAACGTTTAGCCAAAGAAGAAGGTATGTTTTTGGGGAATTCTGCTGGTGCTGCCATAAAAGGTGTACTACAGTTAAAAGAACATTTTAAACCTGAAGATGTGGTTGTGGTCTTATTCCACGATCATGGTAGCCGTTACGTTGGTAAAATGTTTAACGATGACTGGATGCGTGAAAAAGGGTATATTGATTAATAGTTTTATAATTAGCTTTTGAAGTAATACAGATATAAAATAAAAATCCTGAGCCAAACTCAGGATTTTTATTTTATTATTTAGGATTTTATTTTATCATTTAATAACTTAGAGTGATTATCCTAATGTAGAACCACCCATTAATCTTTTAGTTTTCATATTAAATTAATTTAAGGTTTAAAACAAATGTATTAAAGTTTTATTATTTTTTATATATAAAAATCTTAAATTTTTCTCCAGATAAAAAAATGTCTCTATTTATGTAAGCATTTTTTTCTCTTGGGTATGCACCATTTGGATACATTATATTTTTATTAACGGGAGTGAAAAAAACACATAACTTGTCGCAGTGCTTTATCCTAAGATTAATGTCATCAATGATTCGGTCACTTCCAAAAGAGAATTCTCTGTCGTATCTCAAATCTTGAGTAAGTTCAATTCGCCGCTCAACATGGTATTCTAATTGACCATGAAGTCTTTTTGAAATAAATTTTTTAATCTTAAGATCATTTATTTCCTCCTCTTCTATATCATTTTTATCAAATTCTATGCCTTTTACATTTTTTATATCGAAAAATAGATCATAATCAATATTTTCATCTTCACTCTTTAGGTAAGTGACACCAAAATCCCATTCAAATTCATTAATATCAGGTCTAACTATAGTTAAAGAAGCACTTTCGGTTATCTTTACATAACTTTCTTTGATCAGTTCTATGTAATAATTTAATTGTATGTTTTTATAGTAATAGGATATGTTATCCGTTATAAATAAATCATTGTAAATTTTCTTTTTGAGTTTTGGATATAAGTTAGGGAACTGTTGTTTGTATTTACATAGAGTTACTGTTTCCCACAACTCAGGAAGATTTGATTGTTCAATTAAAAAGTCTTCTGAAAATGTAATTTGCTTTAATTGCTTTTCTAGTTTTTCATCAAAGTCTTTGGATGATATAACCTTTTTAAACTCTTTTTCAAAAATTCCTAAAAACTGAAAATATTTTAATGAAACTGAAAATATACCTGCAGTAAATAAAAGTATAGAGACGTCCGCAAAATATGATATCACTTTGTCATAATCTTTTAAGTTATTGTATAAAGTCTCATTTAAACTATAAATAGAATAAAACACAGCATACGTTGATGCGATTCCAAGTAAATAAAAAAATGAGTATCGTTTTACACTTTCAATAATTTTTTTCATGCTTTAATTATTTAATCAATTGTTAGGTCTTTTAAAATCTTTTATAACTATGCTTAATTGGGATAATATAAATTTTCATTATAATTGAAGAATCACTCACTCTTAATCTTTTCCAAATAGCTTAAACTAAAATTAATCTTTAGTTCGGTCCACATGGGCAAATGGTCACTAAGCTGAAATGTGCGCCATTCTTTTTTGTAGTAGTCTTTTTGTTGGTCTTCGTCAGCTATAATACCTTCAAACTTAGCAATACGCTTTTCAATTTTTTTACGGGATTCCGCATCAGTTTCGGCAGCAAGTTTGGTTTGTTGTTGGGTAAGTTTATCGTTGAGGTTTTTTAAAACCACAGCTTGGTAATCTTTAAACTGTCTGGTAGTAAATACTTTGCTATAACAATCGTAAGCTCCGGCACTGTTGTCTTGGTCACCATAAATGACTTCGCCTTTCTTTTCCATAAAGGCAATTTGNTCGTAATGCTTNGTTTTATACATNTTAGACGGATGGTCTTCAATNCCTTTTGGGATAACAAAACCATGCTTTTTTAGTGCTTGCATAGTTTCGTGNTCAGGACTAAAAATATTAAAATCGCCTAGTAGAATAAGGTTTTCGTNATAGCGTTTCGCACGCTTTTTTATNTTCTTGGCAATGGTGTCTATTTCNTCAATACGCTGATCTAGCTTAGCACCAGAATNGGCACCAAAATAAATATGAACNGTNCAAAGCTTAAAATTAAACCAACCCGATTGNAATCCTACCAAAAACGGNGTNCGNGCAAATTGCTTTTTACCATTAATAAGATTACTTGGCGTGAGAACAATTTCACCCGCTACTTTCTGAAACGATACACGGTTGGTGTCGTAGAGATAAGCCATACGCTCACCATTACCAGAATGACCTTCGGTAACGTCGGTCATAATATAATCCCACTGGTCTCCCATAACGTACATTAAGCGATTGAAAGCATAAAGATCTTCATTGACCTCTTGTATAGCCACCAAATCGAAACTCGAGATGATTTCAGACATATAGAAAAATGCTTCTTTGGTCCGTGGACCATAACCATATTGGTTAGAATCAAAATCTCTAATGTTCCATGTGGCAATAAGGACGTTTTCGTTAAAAATCTTTTCAGGGACTTTTTCGTCCAAGTCTGCTTTAAGGCTTGTCAATCGCTTAATGACGCGTTGGCGATCTTCCAATTCGGGAAAATCGTTTTTTAGAGCAAAGTAGCGCATAAAATTAGGGTTATAAATCGCGTTTACAATTTAACACTTTTAACAGTGGTATACTATAAGTAACTTTACGTATTTTTAAGATTTATAGCATATTAGCATAAAAATTCTGTGTAGAATACCTAT
Source organism: Flavobacteriaceae bacterium (assembly GCA_002706045.1). Lineage (GTDB taxonomy): Bacteria > Bacteroidota > Bacteroidia > Flavobacteriales > Flavobacteriaceae > Winogradskyella. The sequence goes on along the minus strand of PAJL01000023.1, from coordinate 5,896 downwards.
TTTAGTTTTATGCAAGAAGATTTTCTTCACTACATCTGGAAACATAAAGCGTTTGACACCTCGGAATTAAAAACATCGAAAAACGAGGTGGTTGAAATTCTGCAATTAGGACAACATAATCTTAATGCTGGTCCAGATTTTTTTAATGCACAACTTATAATTGATGAGCAACTTTGGGCTGGTAATGTGGAAATTCATATTAAAGCATCCGATTGGTATGTACATCATCATGAAACAGACAAAGCTTACGACAATGTAATTTTACATGTGGTTTGGGAAGACGATTCTGAAATTTTCAGAAAGGATAATACGGCGATTCCAACCTTAGAATTACGACGTTTTATTGATTTGGACTTGCTGAATAATTATCAAAAGTTAATAAAATCTAATACATGGATAAATTGCGACAATAGTTTTTCTGAAGTTGATGACTTTTTGCTCAATAATTGGTTAGAGCGTTTGTATATAGAGCGTTTAGAACGAAAATCTGATGCTATATTCGATCTGCTAAAAACTTCTAATAACGATTGGGAAGCCGTTTTGTTTAAAATGTTAACCAAGAATTTTGGACTCAAAGTTAATGGTGAATCGTTCTTTAGTTTATCTAATTCGTTTGAGTTTGCAATAGTTAGAAAACTTCAAAGTGAGGTGCCGGATTTGGAAGCGCTATTTTATGGTCAAGCCGATTTGTTATCTGAAGATGATGTGCAAGAAGTCTATTATAAAGACCTTCAAAAACGTTATCAGTTTTTAAAGCAAAAATTCAAGCTAAACAATCAAGGAGTATTGCCGCTTCACTTTTTTAGGTTAAGACCACCGAATTTTCCAACAATTAGATTGTCGCAACTAGCAAATTTATACCATTCGCATACCAATTTGTTTTCGGAAGTTATATCGGTAAAGTCCATTGAAGATTTATATATCTTATTCAAAATAGAAACTTCAGACTTTTGGAAAACGCATTATACGTTTACAAAATCATCAAAACAAACTAAAAAAGTATTGACTAAGTCTTTCATTGATTTACTGATTATTAATACGGTTATTCCTTTAAAATTTAGCTATGCAAAGTCACAAGGAAAATCTATTGACGATGATTTGTTTCAGCTTATCAAACAAATCAAAATTGAGAAGAACAGCATAGTGTCAAAATTCTTAGATTTAAAACCTTTGGAAAAACGCGCTCTAAATTCCCAAGCTCTATTGCAATTAAAGCTTGATTATTGTGATAAAAATAAATGCTTGCAATGTGCTGTAGGCAATAGCTTGATTGTTAAAAAATAAGTAACTTGCGCTTATGAATTGGTTCTATAAACTATTACTTTATTTTCAGAAACGCGGTTACTACGTATGCCAACGTATTGCGGACCGTTTGGGTATTAGAGCCAAGGTGGTACGAACATCTTTTATGTACCTTACCTTTGTTACCGTTGGTTTCGGATTTGCGTTATATTTGTTTTTAGCGTTTTGGATGCGCATAAAGGATATTGTTTATACCAAGCGTTCTTCGGTTTTCGATTTGTAATATGAACAACCCATTAATAAAACTCTTTAGATCTAAAATTTATACAGCACTGACCATGTTGGTTATTTTGCTGTTCATTGGTATTTTGGGTTATAAATTTATTTCAGGATACACTTGGATAGACGCTGTTTATATGACAGTGATTACTATAACCACTGTAGGTTTTGCTGAAGTGAATCCGTTGGATATAGAATCTAAGATATTTACCATTTTCCTAATTTTAGCTAGTGTGGTTATTGTGGGTTATGCTATATCCATTATAACCGAATATATATTGAGCAGAAATAATTTTGAAGATATAAAACAACGTAAGATGCAAAAGAAGATTGATGCCATGTCTAACCACATTATTATTTGTGGTTATGGACGTAATGGAAAGCAGGCTGCTAAAAAATTGCTGGCGTATAAAAAGCCTTTTGTGATTATTGAGCGCGATAAGGAAATTATTGATAAATTTCAAGACGATAATATTTCGTTTATTTTTGGTAATGCCAATGAAGATGAAACATTGTTCACAGCAGGAATTGAAAGAGCTTCAACACTAATCTGTGCTTTACCAAGTGATGCAGATAATCTATTTATTGTGCTTTCTGCTAGACAAATAAATAAAGACTTGAGTATTATAAGTAGAGCCTCTCAAGAAACGTCTTACGAAAAATTGAAATTAGCAGGAGCCAATAATGTTATTCTTCCAGATAGAATTGGAGGTGATCATATGGCTTCTTTAGTAGTTATACCAGATTTAATAGAGTTTATAGATAACCTCAGTATCGTTGGTGAGAGAAATATAAATATTGAAGAGGTTAAAGTAGAACAATTATATAATGCCTCACAAGAACGTACTATAAGAGATCTTGATCTAAGACGTAAAACAGGTTGTACTGTGATTGGCTTTAAGGATGATAAAGGAGAATATATAGTAAATCCTGAAGCTGATACAAAGCTCATTCCAGGATCTAAAATTATTGTTTTGGGGCGTCCAGAGCAAATAGATAAGCTAAATAGTGAGTATGATATAGCTATAGAGTAAAGCCCATTTTAACGTCTAGTGCTTTAAAAACTCATTTTTTTTTAGCATCTTGTCACCTTTTAACACAAAAACTAACTAATAACTACTTTTATGAAGAAATATCTTCTAACAACTTTTGCAATCGTATTACCGCTTTTAAACTTTGCACAAGAAGCTACAACATCAGAAAAGATTGATGCTGCTTTTAAGGAATATACAGGATGGTTTGTAGAAGGCATATTTTATGAGATTCCTTTTTCTGATACTTATCAGATTCCTTGGGTTCTTATTGTATTGATCGGAGGTGCAATATTCTTTACGATTTATTTTAAGTTTATTAATGTTACTGGCTTTAGAACAGCGATTAAGGTTGTTCAAGGGAAATATGAGGATATCGAAAAGCACGGTGCGGATACTTTATATGGAGATAGCACACCAAATGAAGGAGAAAATATCATAGAAACAATTAGAGACGAAGGAGCAGATGGTGAAGTATCACATTTTCAGGCGTTAACAGCAGCGTTATCAGCTACTGTTGGTTTAGGAAATATTGCAGGTGTTGCTGTGGCTTTATCTATTGGTGGTCCAGGTGCTACATTTTGGATGATTGTAGCGGGTCTTTTAGGTATGGCATCAAAGTTTGCTGAATGTACACTAGGTGTAAAATATAGAGATGTAGGTGAGGACGGAACTGTTTATGGTGGACCAATGTACTACTTAACCAAAGGTTTGAAATCTAAAGGAATGGGTGGCTTTGGTAAAGTCCTAGCTGTTGTTTTTGCAATCTTTGTGATAGGCGGTTCTTTTGGAGGTGGAAACATGTTCCAAGCTAACCAGGCTGCTGCTCAGTTTACAAAACTTTTCAATTTTGAAAGTGATAATGCTGGTATGTATTTTGGATTAGTGATGGCTGCTTTAGTTGCAGTTGTAATTATTGGTGGTATTAAGCGTATAGCTTCAGTAACAGAAAAGATTGTACCGTTTATGGCAGGTATTTATGTTTTAGCTGCTTTGATAATTTTAGGTGCTAATTTTACTCTTATTGACGATGCTTTTGCATTGATATTTGAAGGTGCATTTTCAGGTCTTGGTATTGCAGGTGGGCTTGTTGGTGTGATGATTCAAGGTATTAGAAGAGGAGCTTTCTCAAACGAAGCTGGTGTGGGTTCTGCAGCAATTGCACACTCAGCGGTAAGAACTAAGTATCCAGCGAGTGAAGGTATTGTTGCGTTATTAGAGCCTTTTGTTGATACGGTTGTAATCTGTACAATGACAGCTTTAGTTATCGTTATTACAAACTTTGATGGTTCATTTATGGAATATGGAGTAGAGATTAAAGAAGGTGTTGAGATTACAGCAACAGCCTTTGATAGTGTTATTCCACATTTCTCAATAGTACTTACCATAGCAGTAATCCTATTCGCATTTAGTACTATGATCTCTTGGTCATACTATGGTATGCAAGGTTGGGTGTTCTTATTTGGAAAAGGAAAAGTGTCAGACTTAGCTTATAAAATTCTATTCTTAATATTTGTAGTGATAGGAGCGTCGATTAGTTTAGGTGCTGTTATTGATTTCTCAGATGCAATGATTTTCGCTATGGTTGTTCCTAATATTATTGGTGTAGTGTTGTTATCTCCAATTATTAGAAACGAATTGAAAAAATATTATAAAGCCATTAATGTTAAGAAAGAAGCGATCGAAGAAGGTGCAGATGACTTAAACGAGGTTTTATAAAATAGATCTAAATACATATGAAATCCCATTTCCAGTTTTCAAATCAACAACGGAATGGGATTTTTTTATTGGTAGCAATTATAGTTATTGCTCAATGTGTTTACTTTTTTGTGGATTTTTCTAATGAAGATGATACTGTAGTTGATGAACCAGAGCTAGAACTATTCAGAAAAGAAATCGACTCGCTAAGAATGGTTGAATTAGAAAACAGTAAACCAAAAATCTATCCTTTCAATCCTAATTATATAACAGATTATAAAGGTTATACTCTAGGTATGACTAATGAAGAAATCGATAGACTTCATGCCTTTAGGGAAGAAAATCAATGGGTGAATTCCGCGAAACAGTTTCAGGAAGTTACTGGTGTTTCAGATTCATTGCTAGATCAAATATCTCCATATTTTAAGTTTCCGGATTGGGTAACAAATCCAAAACCTAAAAAACAATATACCAATACATATTCCGATTCAAAAACACCAAAAACCTTCGCTCAAAAAATAGATTTAAATCAAGCTACAGCGATTCAGCTTCAAAAGGTTTATGGAGTAGGCGAAAAGCTTTCAGAGCGCATCATAACATATAGGGAAAAGTTTAACGGTGGTTTTATCGCAGATATTCAACTTGCTGAAGTTTGGGGTTTAACTCCAGAAGTTATAGAGCGTATTACAAATGACTTCACAGTAAAAACTCCAAGGCCAATAACTACGTATAATTTAAACAGTGCAACTAGAGACGAATTAGTTAAGATACAATACATAGATTACGAAATAGCAAATAATATAATTGAAGAAAGAACACTCAGGGAAGGCTTTAAAACTTTAGATGAATTAACAAAAGTTGAGGATTTTCCGGTAAGTAAGATCGAGATAATTAAATTATATTTGCACCTATAATAAACAACAATACATGTCCAATTTATATTTTACAGAAGAACATAATTTATTCAGAGAAAGTCTTAGAGATTTTTTACAAAAAGAAGTCGTTCCGCACATCGAAAAGTGGGAAGAAACAGGTCGTATAGAGCGTTTTATTTGGAAGAAGTTTGGTGATATGGGCTATTTCGGTTTGGCTTATCCTGAAAAATATGGTGGTTTAGATTTAGATTTATTTTACACGGTAATACTTCTTGAAGAATTACAACGAATTAATTCTGGTGGCTTTGCTGCGGCAATGTGGGCACATGCTTATTTGGCAATGACACACCTTAATAAAGAAGGAGATGAAGCAATAAAAGAAAAATACCTAGCCGATAGTATTTCTGGAGACCAAATAGGGTGTTTGTGTATTACTGAGCCTTTTGGCGGAAGTGATGTAGCAGGTATGCGAACTACAGCGGTAAAAAAAGGAGACTCATATATTATTAATGGTTCTAAAACTTTTATAACCAATGGTGTTTATAGCGACTATCTTGTGGTTGCAGCTAAGACAAACCTAGAATTAGGAAATAAAGGTATAAGCATATTTGTAGTTGATAGAGATACACCAGGTGTTTCTGCAACTAAACTCGATAAATTAGGTTGGCGAGCTTCAGATACAGGAGAGATTGCTTTTGATAATGTAGAAATACCCGTTAGTAATGTGGCATGGTTTCGGGCAGTTCTCGAAAACGTGGGAATCTACACCAG
>PAJL01000022.1 GCA_002706045.1 Flavobacteriaceae bacterium | reverse complement strand
TCAGGTGCATTAGCTGTTAAGGCATCGCGCAAAACATCTTGTTGCTCTGGGAAATCTTCCAAATAGTCGGGCAACCAAACTGCCCAGTTTTTTGATGTTGAAAGCTTGTTACCTTCAAGGTTTAAAAACTCGTTAGCAGGAACGTTATCTGGTAGAATGTACGAGCCTTCAGCCTTTAACATTGATGGAAAAATAATGCAGTGAAATACAATATTGTCTTTCCCAATAAAGTGTACCAATTTTGTGTTTTCGTCTTTCCAGTAATCTTCCCAATTTTTGCCTTCTCTAGCAGCCCATTCTTTGGTTGAAGAGATATAACCGATTGGTGCATCAAACCAAACATAAAGGACTTTGCCTTCACCACCTTCAACAGGCACAGGAATTCCCCAATCTAAATCTCGGGTTACGGCTCTTGGTCGTAATCCGTCGTCAACCCAAGATTTTACTTGGCCGTAAACATTAGGTTTCCAGTCTTTTTTATGGCCTTTAAGAATCCATTCGCGTAGAAATTCTTCGTGTTTATTTAAAGGTAAAAACCAGTGTTTGGTTTCTTTTAAAGTTGGAGTGTTACCAGTAATGGCAGACTTCGGATTAATTAAATCCGTAGCATTATGACTAGTTCCGCAATTCTCACACTGGTCGCCATAAGCTTCTTCGTAACCACATTTTGGGCAAGTACCAATTACAAAACGATCGGCTAAAAACTGATTAGCCTTTTCATCATATAATTGCTCTGAAACCTCTTCAACAAACTCATTTTTATCATACAGCGTTTTAAAGAATTCCGAAGCCGTTTCATGATGAATTTGTGCTGAGGTACGTGAATAATTGTCAAATGATATACCAAAATCTTCAAACGATGCTTTAATGATAGCGTGGTATTTGTCCACAATATCTTGTGGTGTAACACCTTCTTTTTTCGCTTTTATGGTAATAGGTACGCCATGCTCATCACTTCCGCAAATAAAAGCAACGTCATTACCTGTTAATCTCATATATCTGGCATAAATATCAGCAGGAACGTAAACACCTGCTAAATGGCCAATGTGTATTGGACCGTTAGTGTAAGGTAAAGCTGCTGTTATGGTATATCTTTTCGACATGTTTCAAGATTTATTTAAGGCTTCAAAAATACACAATATATAAGGGATTTAGAAAAAAAATGTACATTTACAAAAAGCACTTTTTATATGAATTTTAAGCCAATACTTTTAGTATGCTTAGTTGTTCTTTTAAGTAAGAATCTTACGAGCTATGCTCAAAGTGAAACTCATAAATCCACAGAAATGACCTCAAAATTAATTCGCCCTCCCTATCTAAAACCTGGTGATACTGTTGCTATTGTGGCGCCATCAGGAATTTTAAAAAACAGAGAGCGTGAGGTTAATCAGGCTGTAGACTTGCTTAAAAGTTGGGGCTTGCATGCCGTAGTTGGTAAACATGTGTTTAGTAAAGCCGATCATTTTGCAGGAACTGATGAACAACGCTGCGAAGATTTGCAAAAGGCTATGGACGACCCAACAATTAGTGCCATTTGGTGCGCAAGAGGTGGTTATGGGACGGTTAGAATTCTTGATAAACTAGATTATACTAAGTTTAGAAAACATCCAAAATGGGTTGTAGGTTATAGCGATATAACGGCTTTGCATAATCAACTTCATAATGAAGGTTTTGAATCTTTGCATGCCTTAATGTGTGTGAGTTTAACTCAGGATTTATCTGAAGTTCAAACTTCCATAGATACATTTAAGGCAGCGCTTTTTGGAAATCCGACTGATTATGTGCTTCAAGGGTCTAAATACAATAGAGAAGGCGAATCTGAAGGTGAGTTAGTTGGTGGAAATTTAACGATGCTACACACCATGTTAGGTTCTGATACGAGTTTAGATACATCTGGAAAAATTCTTTTTATTGAAGAAATTGGTGAGTATAAATATCACATTGATAGAATGCTGCAAAGTCTAAAACGCGCTGGTTATTTTGATAACTGTAAAGGTGTTGTTGTTGGTGATATGTCTAAGCTGAGAAAAAACACAACCCTTTGGGGAACTTCTATAGAACAATTAATCTTGGATGCTTTAGCTGATTATGATTTTCCCGTAGCGTTTAACATGCCAGCTGGACATGAAGATGATAACAGAGCTTTAGTGTTGGGTAGAACTATTAAACTAAAAGTTTCAAAAGAAAAAAGCTCAGTAAGCTTTAACTAAAAACAAAACATTAAACACTACCTTGGCACAACACAACGAACTTGGTAAAAAAGGCGAGCAACTGGCTGTAGATTTTCTATTGAAAAACAGCTATGAAATCCTTGAGCGTAATTACCGTTTTGATAAAGCAGAAGTCGATATAATTGCCCAAAAAGATGATATTCTTGCTATAGTTGAGGTTAAAACCAGAAGTTCTTTGGATTTTGGAAATCCTCAAGATTTTGTAAAGCCAAAACAGATTAAAAATTTGGTTAAAGCAGTAGATGCATACATAACTGAAAATGATCTAGATGTTGAAGCTAGGTTTGATATTGTAGCTATTGTAAAAGAGAATAATACTTTTAAAATTGAGCATCTTGAAAATGCTTTTTATCATTTTTAAAAGATAAAATTCGAATCGTTTCAACTATTTCTAAATCTGCGGTTCATCGAATAAATTATAATTTCATCGTAAAAAATGCTACTTTGGAGTCATAAACCCCAAAAATCTACTATAAAATGAAAGTAAAATTACAGTTACTTAGTCTTCTGTGTCTAAGTATTTTATTTGGTTGTAGCTCGGAACCAATTGGAGATAATTCTTTAAATGAAAATTACTTTAGAGTTACAGAATATCGAATGCACGATAACAGTGATTTAATTCAATCAAAACAATTAATTGAATATTGTTACAGCGTTAATTTAATGGCTGGACAAAATATATTTGTTGGTGCTCTAGGTGTTACTAAAAGTGAGACAGACTTAATCGTAACTTATGCAACGATTCCAGGTTGGACGATTGAGGAAACCCATATTAATGTAGGAGATTGCAATGAAGGTTGGGCTCCAACTACACGTTCAGGTAATCCTAAAATTGGAAAGTTCGATCATAATGAACCTCATAGTGAAGAAATTAATCGAGTAGTATATCACATAAGCTTAGAAGCAATACCAGAAGTTTCGGATTTATATTGTTTAGCAGCACATGCCGTTGTCATTGGTCCAAATGGAGAAGAAACAGCTTGGGCTGGGGATATTAATGATGGAGGTGGTTCAATGGGAAGAGCAGCTAAAAACAACTTTGGCTATACAGTATTGGAATTCGGTGGAGGTAGTTGGGCTACTTACATAGCTTCGTATCTGTCTACTTGTATCTACTAATTGATAAAATTATTCAGAAATTTAAGGAGTGGCTTTATTTCAGAGTCGCTCTTTTTTATACAAATAAGTGAGTTGCAACAATAAAAAGACAATAGAAAGCTATATTTAGAATCATATCTTTTGTTTTCAGTTTTCTAAAACGATTGAATTCTATTTTTAGAATATCAATGCATAAAATTGATCCAATTCCTATTACACTCAAAAATAAAAACCAGTAAAGTGATTCAGGATAAGGTAAAGTTACTTTNGTNACAAAGAAAAGAATTAACAAGCTTCCAGCNATTAAAAGGCGTTTTTCGTCTTTGTCATTAAGCTTATTTCTTAATGTAATATCCTTTAATTTTACGATAATTAAAGTACAGATAATTGATAAAACTATAATAGTGTAGGTCATAATATCAGTTCCAATCTAGNAATTTAAGAAGGCTTAAAAAGGTNATTATCTGTAAAANTTCATTTCATCAATGTATTGCCATACATTCTCAGGCAACATTGGTCTTACATTTTTACCNGCCTTAATTTCCTGTCTTATAAACGTCGAAGATAGCTCCATTATTGGCGCAGATATGTTAAAAATTTTTGAATTATTATTGAACTCTGTGTTAATGTTTCCTTCGGAAATTCTAGGGTAAACGTAAATACTATGATTTTGAAGTATTTGCTCGTAATTTTTCCATTTGTGAAAACTTTTGAGATTATCCTCGCCCATAATCAATGCAAATTCATAATCTGGGAATTTCTCAAAAAGATAGGTTAATGTATCTATGGTATAGTTAGGCTGTTTCAAACCAAACTCAATATCACNAGGTCTCAGTTTNTCNTAATCTTTTGTGGCTAGATAAACCATTTCCAATCGTTGGTAGTTATCTAACATNCTNCTTTTTTTCTTGAAAGGACTTTGTGGAGTTACAACAAACCACACNTGATCTAAATCACTATGTTCAGCCAAGTGATTAGCAATTGTTAANTGNCCAATATGTATTGGGTTGAACGTGCCGAAGTATAAACCTATTTTCATAATGNTTTGTCTAGGAGACAGATTGATACTTATTTTTTGATAAAATCTGAAACTAATTGATACGCATTTTCTAAAGCTTCTTCTAAATTAGAGTTTACCACAATTTCATCAAATTGAGGAGCNGTAGCTAGTTCGGCNGGAGCTTTAGCAACACGCATACTNATCTTTTCATGGCTTTCTTCGCCACGTTCTTTAAGTCGTNTCACCAACTCATTTAAATCTGGNGGTTTTACAAAAATAGCAAGCGTTTGTTCAGGGAATTTTCGTTTTATTCTTAGTCCACCAGAAACATCAATATCAAAAATAACGTGTTTACCTTTTGCCCAAATACGTTCGACTTCAGATTTTAATGTACCATAAAAATTATCTCTGTAAACTTCTTCCCATTCCAAAAATTCATCTTTTTTAATTTTATCCTTAAATTCTTTCAAGGATAAATAATAATAATCTTTACCATGCACCTCGTTACCTCTAGTTTCTCGAGATGTTGCTGAAATAGAAAATTCTAAATTAAGTTCTGGTTGCTTAAGTAAATGACGTACAATTGTCGTTTTACCAGAACCTGACGGAGCAGAGAATACAATAAGTTTACCTTGCTGTTTTTGTTCAGACATTAGTATAGGAATTTACAGGGCGTTTAACAATTGTTCTTTAATTTTCTCGAGCTCATCTTTCATCTGCACAACAAGTTTTTGCATCGGAGCAAAATTAGATTTAGANCCTATAGTGTTGATTTCTCTACCNATTTCTTGNGATATAAANCCAAGCTTTTTTCCGTTGGAATCTTCAGAATTGAGCGCTTTTATAAAATAATCTAAGTGATTATCTAAACGCACTTTTTCTTCGGTGATGTCAAACTTTTCGATGTAGTAAACCAGCTCTTGTTCAAAACGGTTTTCATCAACTTTTTCTTTAATGTCGGAAATACCTTTTTCAAGTCGTGCTCTTACACCTTCAATACGTTGTGGATCCATTTCAATAACGCTATCTAAAAGCGATTTTAGAGTAGAAATTCTATCTGTAAAATCTTGTTTAAGAATTTCACCTTCATCTTTTCTGTACGCAACTATTTTAGAAATAGCATCATTAATCCCATTCTCTATAAGTGTCCATTCTTCTTCATCAATATCATCACGCTCTGTAGTTACCGCATCTGGTAAACGTATGGCCATTTTCAATAGTTCGGTGTCATCACCATCCACAACATCTTTTAGTTGTTTGATGTATTCTTTTACAACAGTTTTGTTGATTTTAGAGCTCGTATCTTCACCAGTAATTTCTACAAATAGAGAAAAATCTACTTTACCTCTAACGAGATGTTNAGCAATAAGTTTTCTTATGTCTAATTCNTTAGCACGATACATTGAAGGCATACGNGCATTAACATCTAAACTTTTACTGTTAAGTGATTTTAACTCTATAGAGATTTTTTTTGTTGGGAGTTGTAAAACGGTTTTCCCATAACCAGTCATGGATTGAATCATTGCAAATGATGATTTTAAAGTTGCGCAAAGTTACAAAATTGAATGGTTCTACCGTTGTGTTAATCTTTTAAGAACTATTATGCGTGCATAATTTACTTTTTTAACTTTGNGTTCTTAACCAAAACAGATACGATGTACAAAAAACAGTTTGAAATACGTTGGAGCGATGTTGATGCTAATGGGCATTTAGCAAACTCAGCCTACACCAATTTTATGAGCCATGCAAGGATGTCTTTTTTTGCTGAGCAAGGGTTCTCAATGCCAGATATTATGAAGCATAATATTGGTCCGGTAGTATTTTATGAACACATGTTTTATTTTAAGGAATCCTTTATAGGAACACCAATTACCGTAACAATAGAAGTATCTGGATTGAGTGAAGATGGAATGCTATTTATGTTTGAACATAATTTTTATAACCATAAAGGCGAAAATTTAGCCTATTGTGAAATGCAAGGTGGTTGGATAGATCTTAAAGCAAGAAAACTTACTAGCTTACCAGAAGTTTTTCTGGATTTAGCACATAAGTTTCCTAAGTCAGAAAATTATAAAACGCTAACAAAAGACGATACAAGAAAGCATGGTGTACGTCCAAAGCCTATGAAGTAATAAAAAACTTTTTTAGGTTTTAATTGTGTATTTTTTGTTTGGCAGCCTCTACGGTTTTTTTAGAGTTTCCTATAAATATNGANTCGTNAANTATGATAACAGGACGTTTCAAAAACGTGTAGTGTTCTAAAATATAAGATTTGTAATCNTCTTCAGATAATGACTTTTCTTTAAGNTTTAGTTCTTTGTAGAGTCTGGCACGTTTACTGAAAAGGCTTTCATAACTATCAGTAAGTTGTCTCATATCTTCAATTTGAGTTTTAGTGATAGCATCAGNCTTTATATCCTGAAATTCAAAATCACTAGGCAAATTCAATTCATTAATAATGCGCTTACAAGTGTCACAAGTACTTAGATGATAAATTTTTTTCATGTCAGGAATCTATATAATTTTGAAACTACAAAGTAACCGTATTTAAAAGGAAAATTAATTACTTTTAGAAAAAATTAAGGATATGGATATTGCATTCGAGGTAACGCTAAAAGGTAGACAGCTTCTAGAAAACATATTGAACAACCACTCTTTAGAAGAATTAAATAAAGTGCCTGATGGCTTTAAAAACAATATTATCTGGAACATAGCTCACGTTATTGTAACACAGCAATTATTGGTTTATAAATTATCTGGTTTACCTATGATGGTCTCTGATGGCATGGTAAATGCTTATAGAAAAGGGACTAAGACAGAAGGTGATGTTTCGAGAGAAGAGGTAAATGTTATCAGAGGTTTGTTGTTTTCTACTATTGAAAAAACTAAAGAAGATTATGCTAATAAAAAGTTCAAAGATTATAGCGTTTATACAACTTCGACGAATTCTACGCTAAGCTCGGTTGAAGAGGCAACACAATTCAATATTTTTCATGAAGGCACTCATTTAGGTTATATTTTAGCACTCAGAAAATCNCTNTAAACACATGGAATATTACTCAATAGCCACAATTTTAATAGTANTATCAGCAATTTTTGGTTATCTCAATGTTCGTTTTTTAAAATTACCCATCACTATTGGTTTAATGGTGATTACTATTTTATTTACAGTGGTTTTGGTTGGTATCGCTCAATTTGATGATACGTTATTAACACAAGAGCGCGATTTTATTTCCAAAATAGATTTTGAAACCGTTTTGCTAGATATAATGCTAAGCTTCTTGCTTTTTGCCGGAGCTTTGCATACTAATTTTGATCAACTTAAAGTACAACGAGGCCCAATTTTAGCGTTTGCTACCTTAGGTGTTTTAGTGTCTACTTTTTTAGTTGGTATAGCGTCTTATTATATTATTCAAGTTGTTGGACTCAATGTAGATTTTATCTATTGTTTATTGTTTGGAGCACTCATTTCTCCGACAGACCCAATTGCGGTTTTGGGAATTTTGAAAAAAGCAGGAGCTCCAAAAAAGTTGGAAACGAAGATTGTTGGGGAATCTCTGTTTAATGATGGAGTAGGTGTGGTAGTGTTTTTAACCATATTCGCTATTGCTGCAAAACCAGATGCTGCTATAGAAGTATCTGACATTCTTACTTTATTTGGACAAGAAGTTATAGGTGGAATTGTTTTAGGGTTGCTATTAGGTTGGGTGACTTATAAGTTGATGAAATCTATAGATAATTACGAAATTGAAGTGATTCTAACTTTAGCAGCTGTAATGGGTGGTACAATGTTGGCACATCAATTTCATTTGTCAGCACCTTTAGCTATGGTAACTGCTGGGCTTATGGTTGGTAATGATACCGTTAGAAATTCAGCAATGTCTGAAACTACTGAAACTTATGTAGATAAGTTTTGGGAACTTGTAGATGTACTGTTGAATACTATTCTTTTTGTTATGATTGGTATGGAAATGCTTCTGCTAACGCTTGAAGGAAAGTATATTTATGCCGGACTTATAGCAATACCAGTAATATTACTTTGTAGATATATTTCACTTTGGTTACCTGTGAAATTCTTCTCTAAGAAGCTTGATTTTGTACCTAAAACAACTTTGATTATGACTTGGGGTGGATTAAGAGGAGGAATCTCTATTGCCCTAGCGTTGAGTTTAACTTCAGAAATGCATAGAGAACTTTTCCTAGTAATAACCTATATCGTTGTTGTGGTTTCTATTGTTGGNCAAGGCTTATCTGTTGAACCAATAATTAAAAAGTTAACAAAGAAAATAGCNTAGTGGAGTTTTAAATANNGCTCAGCATCNTCAAAAGGAATAACAAANTCTGTNTAGCCTTGATCGTATGANGCAACCTCNTATACNTTATAAAGNAGTACTATGCCGTCTTCACTATAGCCTATNTTTTCTGGTAATTGAAATGGTTTTCCAAAGAAGAAATCTTCCATTTTGAGATCTTTATCNTGGGTTTCCATTGATTTCATAAANTATTCTTTTGCTAATGTTTCAAACTCATTAATATTTTTAAGAATATCATTTCTGCTCAAAATANTTCCNGTTTTAGCATCTAAATTCAAGAATCTTATTTTGTCATTTCCATGTGCACCNCCNTTAAATTCATAAGTNCTAATTGCTATGGTNATGANATCTTGAGATTGATAGCTCTTTTCAGTTTCNATATTGAGCACCCAAACCGGTTCCGTAGCATCAGGAAACTCTTTTTTAAATGTTAGATATTCATTATTAAATCCTTCTAAGGTACTTTTTAGATCACTATTACCTTCTGAAGTACTCAATGTACTAATAATCGATTTTTCTATGTTCGAATTGATGTTTTCTCCAATATCATTATTGCCTGTAGCTTTATCAAACATTACAGTAATATCAGCTTCAAAAGTTTTGTCAATAGAAGAGGTTTCAAAGTTGATAGGTTTAATCTCTTCATCACAAGAGTAAAAAACAGACAAAAAAAGTAGTATATAGAATATGCGTTTCACGTATTGAAAGGTTTTGTTAAACATTCAATAAAGGTATTGTTTAGATTTAAATAGAACGAATTATCCTGTAAATTTGTTGCACTTTAATAAAGAAAATTGTGTCTCAAATACGATGTNTTTATNGGGACTTTAAATAAGAATACTCGTTATGAAATTCAATACAAAAACAATACACGGAGGGCAACAGCACGATCCTGCATATGGTTCTGTAATGCCACCAATATACCAGACATCAACTTACGCGCAATCAACTCCTGGNGGNCANAAAGGTTATGAATATTCCAGAACGCATAATCCAACCCGAAATGCCTTAGAGAATGCATTTGCNAGTTTAGAAAACGGAAATTTTGGTTTAGCNTTTGGGTCTGGTTTGGCAGCNATAGATGCAGTTTTAAAATTATTAAAACCAGGTGATGAGGTTGTTTCTACTAGTGATTTGTATGGTGGAACATATCGTTTNTTTACTAAAATATATGAGGAATTTGGTATTAAATTTCATTTTATTAGCATGAATAATACCGATAAAATTGAAGAATATATAACACCAGATACAAAGCTTATTTGGATAGAAACACCAACCAATCCTATGATGAATATTATTGATATTGTTTCTGTTTCTAAAATTGCAAAAAAGCACAATTTGCTTTTGGTAGTAGATAACACTTTTGCTACACCATATTTACAGCAGCCTTTAGATTTAGGAGCGGATATTGTTATGCATTCTGCAACTAAATATCTTGGTGGCCATAGCGATGTCGTTATGGGAGCTTTAGTAGTTAAGGATAAAGAGTTGGCAGACCGATTATATTTTATTCAAAATGCTAGTGGAGCTATTTGTGGACCACAAGATTCATTTTTGGTTTTAAGAGGTATAAAAACATTGCACGTTCGTATGCAGCGTCATTGTGAAAACGGAAAGGCAGTAGCTGAGTATTTAGCTAAGCATCCAAAAATTGAAAATGTATATTGGCCAGGATTGAAAAGCCATTCAAATCATGAGATAGCTAAATCTCAAATGAAGGATTTTGGAGGTATGGTATCTTTTACCACCAAAGGAAATAACTACGAAGAAGCAATCAAAATTGTTGAAAATCTTAAAATTTTCACATTGGCAGAATCACTTGGTGGTGTAGAATCTTTGGCTGGTCATCCGGCAAGTATGACTCATGCAAGCATTCCTAAAGAAGAACGAGAAAAAACGGGTGTGGTNGATTCGTTAATTAGGTTGAGCGTNGGAATAGAAGATNANGAAGATTTAATTGAAGATTTAANACAAGCNATAGGTTAATTTCAAACTAGCTTAAATAAAAAAGACCAAGTTTAATACTTGGTCTTTTTTTTATGTTGTATTATTTTAATCTAAATAGTAGATATATCCAAAGTTTAGCCATACTAACCAATCGTTAGCTTTGTTTGAAGGTAATTGGTGGTTGAGTCCATCAGTCCAATCAGAAAAGAAATACTGAAATCTCAAATCAACCATTAAATCAGATATTATCGAAAGTTTGTATCGAGTACCTACGCTACCCACAATAGACCATGTTGTGTCACTTTGATCACTAACAGAACCGGGTTCCCATGCAGAATAAAAGTTATTAGGATCTTCAATGTTTCCAACATCATTAGGATTCATGGGATCAGAAGTTACATAAGATGTGTATACTTTAGGGCTGTATGAAACATAATGTGCACCCAAACTTAAAAAGGGAGCAAATGAATAAAGACCTGAAGAAAAAGCTCTAAGGCTAGTTGGAAAATATTCTAGTTGCATACCAACATCCCAATTTTGAGCTTCGCCAGTGTGACTTCTTAGTTTATTAGCTTCTACAGAATTACCGTCAGCCCATTCTCCAAGATGTTCAAGTTTTGTCTTATTCCAAGAAACTTCACTTCTTAGTTTAAAATGATCGTTGAAGTATTTTTTTGTAGTATAACAATTACAATCAGCTCTATAAGCGAAGTTTATGTAATGTACAATTCCAATTCCGAAGCCAGAATTTCCGGCGTTGGTTTCTAAGTCAGAGCGAACACCAAAATCTGATTGGTATGCTACAGGTCCTGCAATGACCCCAATTTCATGAGAAATTCCAAGCTGAGAGAAACTCATTTGCATTGATAAACACAATACAATTGGGGCAATTAATTTCTTAATGTCTATTACCATTGAATTCTAAAAATTGAAATCTTACCGAGCAAATATATAAAAACTCGACGAAATACAAAATAAAACGGATAAAATGCATTTTTTGTTATTTTTTCAAGAATCAAGATATGTAAATTAACTAAAATATTTTTTGAGAATATAAAAAAAATAAGTGGTTATTTTTACAGATAATGTATCTTTGCACCGCATAAATCACAATTTGTTAACAATAACATATATGAAAGATAAAATAGAAGCTTTTTTAGAGCTTGTTGAGCAACGTAATGGTCACGAACCAGAATTCTTACAAGCTGTAAGAGAGGTTGCAGAAACTGTAATTCCATACATTGTGGATCAAGATATTTATCATGGTAAAAACATTTTATTACGAATGGTTGAGCCAGAACGATTAATTTCTTTTAGAGTTTGTTGGGTTGATGATTCAGGTGAAATCCAGGTGAATAGAGGTTATAGAATTCAAATGAATTCTGCAATTGGGCCATACAAAGGAGGTCTTAGATTTCACCCAACCGTAAATGCAAGTATCCTTAAATTCTTAGCTTTTGAACAAGTTTTCAAAAACTCATTGACAACATTACCAATGGGTGGTGGTAAAGGAGGTTCTGATTTTGATCCAAAAGGAAAATCAGATAACGAAATTATGCGTTTCTGTCATGCTTTTATGAGTGAATTATTCAGACATATTGGNCCAAATACAGATGTGCCTGCAGGTGATATAGGTGTTGGTAGTAGAGAAATTGGCTATATGTTTGGAATGTATAAAAAACTNANAAANGAATTTACAGGTGTTTTAACTGGTAAAGGACAATCTTGGGGTGGATCNNTAATNAGACCTGAAGCNACTGGATANGGTAATGTGTACTTCGCTGAAAACATGTTGAAAACCAAGAANGATTCTTTTAAAGGTAAAAAAGTTGTAATATCTGGTTCTGGTAATGTGGCACAATACGCTGCTGAAAANGCANTAGAGTTAGGAGCAACAGTTTTAACCTTATCAGATTCTGGTGGATATATNTTAGATGAAGAAGGTATCGATACAGAAAAGCTAAAGTTTGTAATGAACTTGAAAAACGTTAAAAGAGGTAGAATTAGTGAGTATGTAGAAAAATACCCTAATGCTAAATATGTAGAAGGAGGAAGACCTTGGTCTGTAAAATGTGATATCGCTTTACCATGTGCAACTCAAAATGAACTTGATGGAGATGAAGCTAAGCAACTCATAGAAAATGGTTGTATGTGCGTTTCAGAAGGTGCTAATATGCCTTCAACACCAGAGGCGATTCATGAGTTCCAAAATGCTAAAATATTGTTTGCGCCAGGTAAGGCATCTAATGCTGGTGGTGTAGCAACTTCTGGTTTAGAGATGAGTCANAACTCTTTNCGTCTTAGTTGGACAAGAAGTGAAGTNGATGATAGATTAAAAGANATTATGAAAAACATTCACGATTCCTGTGTGGAATACGGTAAGAATGAAGACGGTTCTATAGACTACATTAAAGGAGCAAATATAGCTGGCTTTGTAAAAGTTGCCGATGCTATGTTAGCACAAGGTGTAGTTTAAGAAAGCTAATACTATAAACAACCGAAAGCTTCTGGGATTTTCTCAGAAGCTTTTTTTGTTACATTATATATTATAAAGACTGTATTACCGTTACTATTAATATATTTGACAAAAGAATTTTATTTTGATGAACAAATCGGTTGTACAAACTATCATATTTGTTTTTGCGTTTTTATCAGTTGGATATTGTCAAGACTATTCTGCACTTTGGCAAGGTCATTTTTCATATAATAATATAGTTGATATCACAAGAGGTGAAGAGAAAATTTTTGCTGCTGCTGAAAATGCTGTTTTTGAGTATGATATCTTTTCGCAAGAGGTTAAAACCATCACAACTATAGAAGGGTTATCGGGTGGTCAAATAACAACTATTTATTACAGCGAAACATATCAAGATTTAATTATTGGCTACGAAACAGGCTTAATAGAAATCTATTCTGAAACAGATCAGTCTGTATTATCGGTAGTAGATATATTAGAAAAGCAAAATATTACACCTGCTAATAAAGGAATTAATGATTTTTATGAGCATGAAGGTTTACTGTATATTTCAACTGATTATGGGGTTTCCATTTATAATTTAGAAAATTTAGAGTTTGGTGACACTTATTTTTTAGGTAACGGAGGTGCACAGATTCAAGTTAATCAAGTAGCAATATTGAATAATGAAATATTTGTTGCTTGTTATGATAATAATGGACTAAGGAAAGCAGAATTAAGTAACCCTAATCTTATTGATTTCCAACAATGGCAAACTTTCATGTCAGGGAATTTTCGAACGGTAAATACTTTTAATAATTTCATATATGCCGTAAGAGCAAATAGAGATCTTTTTGAGATTACTAACACAAATTTCACCCAATTGTTTGCTTTGGATGTGTTGCCTTTAGACAGTCAAGTTTCTAGCACAGGATTAATTTTTTCATCAGCAAATAAAGTAGATTTTTACAACGAAAATATACAACTTGTAAATAGTTTAACACCTAATGAAGATTATGATACAAGTTTTACTTCTGCAATTGCAATAAATGATATTGTTTTCGTTGGGACTTCAGATTTTGGGGTATTAAGGACTAGTCTATCAGATGGTAGTTTATATACAAGTATAAAACCAAGTGGACCTTCTGAAAATAATATCTTCAAGATTGATGCTACAACAAACACAGTTTGGGCTACCTATGGAGCTTATAATGAAGCATTAAATCCTTATCCCTTAAATTCAAAAGGTATTAGTTATTTGCGTGATGATCTGTGGGAAAATATACCATTTGACAATGTTTTAGGAACAAGGGAATTAAATACCATAACCCCAAATATTTTTAATCCTAATCAAGTTTTTATCAGTTCTTTTTTTAATGGCATTTTGGTGCTTGAAGACTTCCAACCTACAATCCAGTTAAATCAAACAAATAGTGGTTTGGAGTCACTAGACAATGGTAATCCAAATAATATTGATATTAGAATTTCAGCAACAGAGTTTGATACAGAAGGAAGGCTATGGGTTTTAAATAGTAGAGTTGATGAAGCTTTAAAGCGTTATGATCCTATTACCGGAAACTGGCAAGGCTATAGTTTTTCTGATATAATTGATAACCCTATGCAAGATGAAACAGGTTTTTTTGATTTAGCTATTGGTAACGATGGTACAAAATGGATTGGTTCATATTCTAACGGTTTGCTAGCTTATAATGAAGGCATATCCTCAAGTCCCTTGAGAAATATCAATTCTGAAGTACAGAATGTGCCTCCTTTTTCAAGGTTTCAGGCTTTAGCGCTAGACAATAGAAATCAATTATGGGTAGGTATGACTAAAGGTTTAAGAGTATTGTATAATACATCAGGTTTTTTTGATGACCCCAATCCAAGCCTCAGTCAAATTATAATTTTAGAAGATGGTATAGCAAAAGAATTGTTAGAAGGGCAATCAATTACAGATATAGAGGTTGATGGTTCTAACAATAAATGGGTCGGTACAGCTGATGGAGGTGTGTTTTATTTTTCTCCAGATGGACAAGAGACTATTTACCAATTTACAACAGATAACTCACCTTTACCATCAAATACGATTAATGACATATCATTAGATACTGATAATGGTATTGTTTATATAGCAACAACCAGAGGGCTTCTTTCATTTAGTTCAGGAGGCTCTAAACCAGAAGAAACATTAGATAATGCCTTTGCATACCCTAATCCTGTGAGACCAGAATATGATGTCTTGGGATATAACGATCTTAATGATATTACAAAAGGAGTAAAGATTAGTGGATTAACGGAAAATGTAAACATAAAAATTACCGATATTGAAGGTAATTTGGTTGCTGAAGCGCAAACTAATATAAATCTTAGGTCATCCAGTGCTAATTATAATTTTGCCATAGATGGAGGTACAGCTATTTGGAATGGTAAGAATTTAGGAAACTCTATCGTCAGAACTGGAGTGTACTTGATTTTAATTTCAGATTTAGATTCTTTTGAAACCAAAGTTCTTAAAGTGCTTATAGTTAGATAAAACATGCTCAGCAAAAATAACAGCATTGTTCTTTCCAAAATAAAATATAGAGATTACGATCTTATTGTAAAGTGCTATACACAGCAAAGAGGTATAGTCAGCTATATTTTAAGAGGAGTTCTAAAATCCAAAAAGGGCCAGACAAAGACAGTTTATTTTCAACCTTTATCACAATTACAAATAGAGGAGAGTTATAAGCCCAATCAATCTTTGCATAGCATTAGAGAAGTAAAGCTAAACTATGTTTATAAATCGCTTCATTCTAACATATATAAGAGTTCAATTGTTTTGTTTTTGTCTGAAATCCTTTCTAATGTATTGAAAGAGGAAGAAAAAAATGAAGACTTATTCAATTATATAGAAACAGCGCTTCAATATTTAGATAGTGAAGATCAATTTTCTAACTTTCACTTATTATTTCTTTTAAAATTAACAAGATATCTTGGTTTTCAACCTGAAAATTCAGAATCAGATTTCTCTTTTTTTAATTTAGAGACTGGTGTTTTTGAAAATACAAATAGCGGAATTTACTCAATTTCAGGAGAAAATTTAACATTGCTAAAACGGCTCTTGGGCATAAATTTTGATGCATTAAATACCATAAAAATCAATGGAAAGCAACGTCAAGAGTTTTTAAATATGCTATTGTATTATTTCGAACTACATTTAGGTGGTTTTAAAAAACCGAAGTCATTGCAAGTACTCAATGAGGTGTTTCATTGAGAAAACCGTTATTAATATTTTGAAATATATGGATATAAAAATGAATTATAAAATCATTTTTAGTGCAGCAGTATTGCTTTTTTTTAAGTTGAACTTTGCTCAAACCGTTACAGTTTTAGAGCAAGGTAGTAACGAGCCTATTCCAGGTGTTGCTATTTATAATTTAAAGAAAACCAAGTATGTTGTTTCCGATATTGATGGGCAAGCTCAACTTGATGAGTTCAATCCGCGCGAAATCATATATTTTCAAAATATACTCTACCAAAAGAAACAGCTTAGAAAATTCGACCTTTCAGAAGTTAATAACATCATCTACTTAACTCCAAAAGTAGAATTGCTAAACCAAATTGTTATTTCAGCTTCTAAGTTCCAACAAAGTAAACGCGATATTCCGCAAACCATTGTTAGTTTCAATGCAGAAGAAATAGCTGTAGCTAATCCACAAACCAGTGCAGATTTATTAGAAAACACAGGTAATGTCTTTATTCAAAAAAGTCAGTTAGGCGGTGGAAGTCCTATGATAAGAGGGTTTTCAACAAATCGCTTACTTATTTCAGTCGATGGTGTAAGAATGAATAATGCTATTTTTAGAGGTGGAAATCTTCAAAATGTAATTTCTATAGATCCATTTTCGGTAAGTCGTACTGAGGTTACTTTAGGAGCTGGATCAGTGGTTTATGGTAGTGATGCTATAGGTGGTGTAATGAGTTTTTATACCAAAAAGCCACAATTGTCTTACAAGGATGAGTTATATCTAAAAGGTAACGCATTGGTAAGATATGCAACGGCGAATAATGAAAAAACAGGACATTTTGATGTTAATTTAGGCTATAGAAAATGGGCTTTTCTTACCAGTGTCAGTTATACGGATTTCGATGATTTAAGAATGGGTAGTCATGGTCCAACAGAATATATCAGACCAGAATATGTCATTAGAGAAAATGGTGAAGATGTTATTGTCGAAAATTCTAATCCTTTAGTACAAAAACCAACCGGATATAATCAAATAAATTTGATGCAGAAGGTGAGATATGAACCTTCTGATAATCTCAATTTTGATTTAGGATTGTATTATTCTACCACTTCCGATTATTCCAGGTACGATAGATTAATTCGTTATAGAGGTGATAATTTACGTTCGGCAGAATGGAATTACGGCCCACAAGAATGGTTTATGGGAAATATACAATTAACCAAACTCAGTAGTGGTTCTAATTTATATGACAAATTACAAACCACTCTGGCATATCAAAACTTTAAAGAGAGTCGAGAGGATAGAGATTTTCAATCTGATATTAGAGCGGTGAGAGCAGAAGCTGTGGATGCAATTTCTTTTAATGTCGATTTAGAAAAAGATTTAAACACCAAAACAAGTCTTTTTTACGGTTTGGAATATTTACACAATACAGTAAGTTCAGAAGGTCATGATGAAAATATTTTAACTAGTGAAAATTCAGCAACCGTAACACGTTATCCTGATGGTGCTACATGGCAATCTATAGCGGCTTATGTTAGTTTAAAACATAAACCTAACTCTAAGTTTGTATTTCAATCGGGTTTACGATACAATCAGGTTATTGCAAGGGCAGATTTTACTGAGAACAACGCTTATCTCAACTTACCTTTTGATGATGCAAAAATCAATACAGGAGCCCTCACAGGTACGGCAGGTATTACATGGTCACCAAGTGATATAATGCAGTGGAAACTCAATGCGTCAACAGCGTTTAGAGCCCCAAATATTGATGATATAGGGAAGGTTTTTGATAGCGAACCTGGCTCTGTAGTAGTTCCAAACAAAGATTTAAAAGCAGAATACGCTTATGGTGGTGAATTAGGCTTGAAGTTGAATTTCGATAAAAAAGTTATTATCGATTTAGCGACCTATTATACATTTTTAGATAATGCGTTAATACGAAGAGATTTTGAACTTAATGGAGAAACTGAAATCATGTATGATGGTGAACTTAGCAATATTCAAGCAATTCAGAATGCCTCAAAAGCATGGATTTATGGTTTTGAAGCAGGATTAGAAGTGAATTTTACAGAACACCTAAAACTTAGGTCACAGTATAATGTCATTGGTGGAACGGAAGATAATAATGGAGTAGAGGAACCTGTTAGGCATGTTGCACCAAATTTTGGTCGTACACATTTAAAATGGGAAAAGAATAACTTATTATTCGACGCATTCATTGTATATAATAATGAATTATCATTTTATCAATTGGCACCATCAGAAGCTTCAAAAGATTATATCTATGCTTTAGATAAAAATGGTAATCCTTACAGTCCGTCATGGCATACATTAAATCTAAGAACGCAATATCAATGGAATGATAAAGTAAGTCTAACAGCAAGTTTAGAAAATATTACAGACCAACGTTACAGACCTTATTCCTCTGGGATTTCTGCTGCTGGAAGAAATTTAATTGTAGCTTTAAAATATACTTTGTAAAGCTATACTATAAATTAATTGTCATTCTGAATTCGATTCAGAATCTATACAAGTTTAGCATAAAAAAGCCTTATGTAAATAGGGCTTTTTCAATACTATTATGTAGAAGTAATTAGCGTTGCTTAATCGCTTTTTTACTTATCACTTGGCCGTTAGAAAGGCTTATTTTAGCAATATAAGCAGCTTTACTTAGCTGAGATAAGTTGTAAGTTTCAGTTGAATTATTTCCTTTAAGATTATAGATCTGTCTTCCCAAAACATCTAGAATTTCAACATTAGTAATGGTAACCTTTTTGCTTGTTGAAAACCTTACTTCGCCATTTTGTAATTCAGAAATAGTTATATCATTAGCTGAAATAACATTGTCATTTATCGAAAGGGCTTCTGTTACAAACACAACCTCAAAACGGTTGTTGAACACGCCTGTTGTTGAAGTAAAGTTGTAATCTGAATTTTTAATATTGTGAGTAATATTCAATAAATTATCCTTTAAATAAATGTCATTATCAGTATAAAATGCTCCTACAAATTGTGCTATAGAAATAGTGTATGTTGTTGGTGATTCTATAGTTGTTTTAAATCCTAAAGTAATAACTTCATCAAGATCTAAACTGCTGTAATTTTTTCCTTGTATTACAAACTCGGTGTCTTCTCCGGTAATTGTAGAATAAAGTGCTGCATGTACAGGAGATGACATATTACGTTTTACATCATAAAAAGTACCATCATTAAGATCTGTTGCACCTTCTATGTGGGCTACGGCAAGCTGATTGGCTACACCATTATCGGAAGTTAAGTTTAACCAAAGCACTTCCTTATTGGTTTCATTACTTCTAAAAAACTGGTTGTTGTTGCCAGTAACACGCATTGAATTATTAAATACAATAGGACCAGTAGTTTGCGCTTCAATAAAGAATCCTTGTCCAGATGGTATATAATCATTAGGTATTAAAGACAAGTCACCTCCTGCGGTGTTTACACTACTAGCAGAAATAACTGCGTAGTCTGATGCTGAAAAGTTTTGTCCATCACTACCAGATACAGTAGCATTAGGTGGTGTTGCTTGATTCCAAAGGTAAATGGCATCAGTAATACCAGAATTTACGCTAAAGAATGTTACTGTACTAATGGCACTTGGATAAGGGTTACCTATAAAATTCCAATCATTATAGACGCCTCCACTATTGTTTACCAAAGGTTGAGATACAACACCATTATTAAAAGGACCTACAAAAGCAAATTGTTGTGCAACTGGGAATGCAGGACCACCAACACTTGGCATGGCTGCATAGCCAACACCAGCTTGCATAGTTCCAGAGGCAGGTTGCCAATCATTACCATCGTCATCTAAATCATCTGGTCCTGGATCAAAAGTATTTGTATTATCTATTTCGTCTAATGTATCAACAAAATTAGCCGCTTCAAAATAATGTTTACCATAACTAGGAACCAATCCAAATAGGTTCTCTATAGTTTCACCAACAACAGGTGAACTCCAATAGGTGTAATCATATTGCGTATTTAATAGCGTAGTTTCTTTTTGCACAGTCATTGTGCCACTGCCAGTTACTGTAGCTAAATCATCAATTTGAACTACTGAGCCTTGAGGAAAAACTGTTATATTACCATTAGCTGTGATATCGTTAGAAATCTCTATATAAGTTCCATTTGTAATATCTAAATCAAAACCATTATTTACAACTAAGCTACAAGCGCTAAAACTCGTTTCTATACCTCCAGCAGAAGTATCATAATTTCCATTTATAATAACGTTAGTTGTAATGTTTGGCATAGTATCAGTAGCTGTTCCGTCATTCCAAATCCAATTTGTACCGTCCCAAGTAGCTCCACTTAAAGTCACTTTTATAGCGTTTGAAGCGTCATAACAACTAGCATCATTTTCTCTAACTTGGCAATAGAATTGAAAATCTAAAACACTACCCGTATCAGAAATAATTAAATCAGGTGAAGCTATACTTGTTGTGTAAATACCACCATTTGATATGGCTTGCCAGCCTAAACCTGCATTTGCAGGATCATAAGCATACCAATAATATGCCAAAGGATTACTACCTGAAAATCCTTCGGAAGCACTTACTGAAATTGTAACTTCATTACATGCCGTTGTAGAACTAGATATGCCTGTTACAGTTGGAGGTACACCTGTTGAAAAATCGTAAGTTCCAACATCACTGTAATCTACAGGTGAAAAACTATCCCAATCGTTAGCATCCCAAGTTGTGCTTGGTGCTGTAATACCTGAGTTTTTTCTTCTATAAGTGTAATTATTTGAAGAAACTGTAAAAACAGAACCAGAGGTATCACCCCATAAATCTACCCAAGTGTTTGTAGGTGCATAATACAAACGGATATTGTCATCTTCGTTAATGCCGCTTACACTACTAGATTGATCGTAGCCATGAGTTGCATAAGGATTGGTCGCATCAGAACTACCAAAAGCAAGTACAAAAACATCATTATCAACTACAGAACCCGTAAGTGCAATTGTATTAGTTGCAGTTGCAGCTCCATTATTGTGTAGCCTGATTTCATAATCTGTTAAATCTACTGTAGATCCAGTACCATTGTATATCTCAACATAAGAATGAGAACCAGAACCATGATCTGTAACTTCACTAATAAATAAATCTGTTGGTGCGGTACCAGAACTACCCTCACAGCTAGATATTTGTTCATCGATTACCGTGAATAATTCAGAACTAACACAACCCAAGTCATCTGTAATGTCTAAGCTTCCTGTTTCAGCACCTGTAGGAATAGTCACCTCTAATTCAGTACTTGAAATTATATTCACCGTTGCAGTAATACCATTTACAGTAGCTGTTGTAGAACCACCAAAATTAGAAGAACTTGTAGTAACGTTAACTATAGTATTTACAGGTCCATTATCTGGAGATAACGTTAATGTACCAGCAGTACATTCGCCATTACCTTCGACGTAAAAAATATATGGATTTTCATAGGTGTCATTATTTAGGATAGTTATAGTAGCTGTTCTGTTTCCAGGACCAGAAGGTGAGAAGGTGATTTCAAAATCAACTTCATTTCCTGGAGTAATAGTTGCAGGACTTGGGTCTAAGGATATGGAAAATTCAGATGGGTTAGATGATGTGATGCTTGTTAGGTCTAAATCAGCAGTGCCTTCACTACTAACATGAAAGGTTTTTGGGGCGGAGGAACTTCCTACAGATGTAGTTGCAAAAACAGTATTATAGCCATTGTTAGGGAGTGACCAGTTTGGAATAGAACTACCTGTATTTCTTTCTACATCAATATCTGGTACTAGAGTATAACCAGTTCCAGTTAAATTAATTGAACAAGGGCTTTCGTAGGTATCATTACTTATAATATTTACCACTCCATTTCTTATACCATCATAAGAAGGTGTAAACCTTATAATAAGAGTTATACTAGATCCTGCTGCGATAGTAAAAGGGGTGGTTGGTGGTGAAACAAAGGAATAATCACCACTGACAACTAAATTGCTAATGTTTAAATCATCCGTCCCTACATTTTCGATATCAACAGTTACATCACTATAACTACCATCAGTTACTACGCTTCCAAAATCTATACTGTAACCACAGCTTTGATTTGTACCTATATTGTCTACAAGTTGTATATCTGGAGTTGGTCCTTGACAATCACTAATATGAGACCCTAAATTTGAAACATTATCAATACCATAACAAGTCCATTCAGTATCTGGGTTGAATGCATTAGACCCGTCAGTATCTCCAAGTTGTACGGCACTATTTCTTATTAATGTACCATCTTGTGTTCCTTGGGTGCAAGCTACACCTGCCCATTCACTACCAGGATCAAAACCGATTTGACCAATGACATCTATTATGGTACCAGAATTTCTTAAAGTAACAGCGTCATCACCATTAAAAGTTAAAGCTCCAGTACTTAGGTCTGCATTCACACCTAGAGTTTCACTGCTATTTTCAATAATAAATACATCATAAGGCGATATAGATCCAGATAACCAAATAGTTGCTCCGGGAGAGGAACTTCCATTATAATAAATTTGTAGACTATATCCGCTCAAATTTATAGTTGAAGTTGTAGGATTATATATTTCTATGAATTTATTGTTTGAAGAGCCTTCCACATATTCAGAAATAAATAAATCATTACATGATGTTGAAGTAACGCTACCGAATATTTGAACACCTCTATTGGAAGTAATAGGTAGGATTTCTAAATCACCTCCTGATCCACTAGAATTAAAAGCATAAAGTCTAAATGTTACGGTGTTTGTTGTTATTGGTATTGATGTAAGTCCAGCAACTTTTGTGGTAGCAGAATTAGTATTAGTATCATCATAAATGGTATTAAAACCAGTTCCATAGTTAACCATTATGCGAACATTATCAGGGCCGTCAGTTATAAATGCACCCTCTATAGATTCATAACGAACACGTAAACTAGTTAATTCTAATTCATAGCCTGATACTGGTGTAATACTCCATTCTAAATATTTACTAGCATCATAATAATTATTTGTTGTCCAATCATCTGTTGTATAAGTCGAATTTGGTACATATCCTACATTAGAGCTTCTGCATATACCTGTACCCGATACATTTGTATTACTGTAAACTACTCCACTACAATTGGCATTACTTTGAGAACTAAATGCAATTAACTCTTGGGCTTGGAAATTATAGATTAGAAAAATAAAAACAAAAAATAAAAAGTAATTTTTTTTCATAGGGATAGAAAGGATTAATCAAATACAAAGATACATTAAAGCGTCTGTATCTCAGTGGGTTGAAAGATATGGATTTATTAAGAAATTGTTATGTTTTGTTGGGAAAAAACCTACGAAACTCAGATTACAACGATTAACTACAATAACCAAGAAAATTAGCTGTAATAAGGCTTATGCTAATGCCTTAGCAATTTGTATTTTTGACCTAGTGGAAAACAATAAAACATACACCGTTGATGAGGCTAAAAAAAAGCTAGAAAGCTATTGTGCCTACCAAGAACGTTGTCATAAAGAGGTTAGAGATAAACTAAAAACTATGAAGATGATTCCGCAAGCTATTGATGCTATTATGGTGCATCTTATTCAAGAGAATTATCTCAACGAAGAGCGCTTTGCTAAAGCTTTTGTCAATGGAAAATTCAGAATAAAAAAATGGGGCAAAAGTCGCCTAGTAAGGGAACTAAAATTTCGAGATATTTCTAAATATAGTATTGATGCCGCACTAAAGGAAATTGACTTGGATGATTATTACAAAACCTTGGACGAATTGACTCAAAAACGCATCGATCAGGTCAAAGAAAAGAACATCTATAAAAAGAAAAAAAAGGTAGCCGACTATCTATTATACAGAGGTTGGGAAAGTCATTTAGTGTACGAAAAGCTTAATGAATATTTATAAAAAAGCCTTTTCAGATATAAGAAAAGGCTTTTTTTATTTTGTTATGCTGAATTTATTTAGCTACGCTGAATCTTTGATTTCAGCATCTCATTTTTGTAATGTCTCAGATTCTGAAACAACACTTCGACAAGCTCAGTGTGACAGTTCAGAATGACAAATGTTACAAGTTAAAACTCGCACCAATATTAAAAGTGAATTGATTATAAAATAAATCTACATTATCATCATATTTTGCAAGCGGAAATGCTGCTTCAGCATATAATCCAAATCCACTAGAGAAAAAATAACGTGTGCCAACATGACCTCCAAAGTTCTTTAAACTTAGGCTCAAACCAGGATACAAATCAAAGTTTTCATCAATATTGATAACGTTTCCTAAGTTGGCATTGAAACGTGCTTTAAGATCAAAACGATCTCCAAAATCGGTTAGATCTGCTATTACATCATCAACACCTAAAGCGTAGGAAGAAGATAAACCTACAGAGATATTTTCTCCTAATCCGTAATCGTAAGTAAGGTTAAGACCTGTAGCCTCATCTTGAAAGTTAGCACCAACCTGAAACTTTTGATCTCCTTTTCCATTAAATGCCTGAGCATTTACAAAACCAGCAGCCAATAATGCTACAATAACTATAAGTTTTTTCATGTATTTTTCTTGTTTTTTAACTAGGACAAATATACAAATTTAGGCATAAGGCCTAGTTTTGGTAATGGCTTTTTCGTTTTTCCAGTCAATCCATTTTTGCCCTTTTATACGACGCATAAGGTTGTCGTAATTTCGCATTAAGAAGATGTTATACAAAGCTTTGCCTAAGTTTTTAGGATTACGTGCTATGGCTCTTAAACTCATAGAAAATCCAGGAGTTATATAGCGCATATAATGCCAGTAACCTTCCGGCATGTAGAGAACTTCACCATGGT
This sequence comes from Flavobacteriaceae bacterium, assembly GCA_002706045.1. Taxonomy (GTDB): domain Bacteria; phylum Bacteroidota; class Bacteroidia; order Flavobacteriales; family Flavobacteriaceae; genus Winogradskyella. The sequence goes on along the minus strand of PAJL01000022.1, from coordinate 3,474 downwards.
TAAGATCGCAAACCCAACCTTTGGCGTGCTTTAATGCTGGCCACTTTTCAAAATCTGGATTGGCAAAGTCAATATCTTCTCGTGTAATTAAAGAATGTGGTACTTTGTATAAATATTTGTTCTGCTTTTGATCGAAAAGAATGACTTGCTTTTTACCTTCAAAATGAAAATGAAAGATATTGGCCAAATCAATGTCGTAATGCATAAAAGTATACGAATCTCTACCACCAAAAAATAGCATTGGTAAACCTTTCATTAGGCGTAATCCAAAATCTGGATAGCTAAAATCTTTTTGAAGTTGAGGGACTTCCTTTAGAATATTCCAAAGAAAAATCCTGAATTTAGTAGGTTCGCGTTTCAGCAAATCTATGTAGTCGCTCATTTTCATTTTGGCATGAGCTTCATTAAACCCTTCTTTGTAATCTACAGGTCTATCATCGTAAAGCGGAACCGTTTTGTCACCAGCAACTTCTTTCATATATTCTAAACTCCATTTAGAATAGGCAGGCCAATCTTCAATAAAACGCTCAATAACCACAGGTTTTTGTGGTTTGAAATAATTTTTGATAAAATCTTCTTTCGTGATGGTTTTTACACGAGGTATGTCTTGAAGGTCTAGTTGCAAGGGTTAAAACTTTAAAGTGTCAAAGTTAAGAAAACGTTACCAAACGGAATTTCATTGTATGATAAATTTAACTAATGAAGCTTTTGGTAAAGGCTATGATGACTGTACTTTTTTAAAGCCATTCAGATTCTTTTTTTGTAGCATCAAGAATATCAATATCTAAATGTAAAGCAACTTCCTTTGCAATTTTAAAGGCATCGTCGCTTTTTTCACTTTCATAGATTTCTAATTTTCTGTTGGTGTTGTAAAATAGATTAACTTTTATGGATGTGTTAGTAACGACAGTACTAGCGGTAGATATCCAAACTCTTGAAGTTTGAGTTGTTTTAAATACAGAGACATATTCAACATCTGGTAAGTCTTCCCATTTTCCGAATCTAAAATTTAGAATCCCATAAATGTTTCTATATTTTTTGGTTTCAAAATCTATTTCAATTCCATCATATTTAAAAAAGAATAGACTACTGAATATAAATATAATACCTAAAATGTTTCCAGATAGGGAGGAAAGGATACCAAAGAAAAGAAGACCAGCACCATAAAGGCGCTTTAACTTGGGTACTGGTCTTTTGTAAGTTATTTTGTTCATTTTATTTTTTATCTAAAAATCCTTGTCTCAGTATTTCTTTTATGCCTTCGATATTATCTGTAAAGTCTACCATTTGTGCTATAATTTGTGACATTTGGTTTTGACCACCTAGACTATTCAGCTTATTATTTTTGGCAAAAATTACTTTAATGTCTTCCCAACGCTGTAACTCTTTTTCGGTTAGCGAGTTGCTTAATTCTTTATACTTTAAAAGATTAGCTTCTGCAGCGCTAGTTAAAGTTTGTGATTCGTTTTCGTAATGCGACAACACTAAGGTTTGTAATTCTTTATCATCCATTATAGGTACCACTTTGGCAACCAACTTGTTCATGTCTCTGTACGATCCTTGTAACTTAAAGCTAGGTTCTGTACGATAGCTGTCTTCCATACCTGCACTAGCAATATAGGTTTCGTTTACCTTAAGAACAGTGTTTCTTATTTTGATAACTTTTTCAATCACAGAAACATAATCTGCGACTTCTTGGTTGCTATGATTGCCTTTAAGTTCTGTGTCTGCTGTATTATGTTGAACACGATCAATTAAGGTATACACATCATCAAAATATTTNGTNCTTAATTGTTGTAAAACAGGATTNCTTGTCAAGGCNTTTTCGATAAGACTTAACTCAAACAAGTGTGCTGTATCTCCAATAATATCACCTAAGTTGTANATGTCTGCACGGTTAGCAAGCATATCTGGNATTTGGAATTTTTCACCGCTTTCGGTATATGGATTACCAGCCATGATAACACAAAACTTCTTACTCCTTAAATCATAAGTTTTAGGTTTGCCTTGGTAAACACCTTCAATCTTACGCGTACCATCAGATAGACTGATAAACTTTTGTAAAAATTCAGGATTACAATGTTGAATATCGTCTAAATACAGCATTACATTATCACCCATTTCAAAAGCTAAGTTTAATTTTTTAAGCTCTTCTCTGGCAGCAGAATTATTTGCAGCCTCAGGATCTACAGAGGTAACTTCGTGGCCGATTGCAGGACCATTAATTTTCATGAATATTAAGCCAAGTCTGTTGGCTACATATTCCATTAATGTCGTTTTACCATATCCAGGTGGTGAAATCAGTAACAATAAACCCATTCGGTCTATACGCTTGGTGTCTCCAACTGTACCTAATTGTTTTGCTAAATTATCTCCAATAAGTGGGAAATACACCTGATTTATAAGTTTGTTTCTGACGAAAGAACTTAATACACGAGGTTTAAATTCATCCAATCTCAATTGTTCCTTGAGTTGTTCTATAACCTCATGCTTAGCTGATTTAAAAGCTGAAAACGCAGGAACTTTTACACAATTAAAATGCTCTAGTTCATCAGAAAACTGGTGGTAGCTAAATTGAAAGGTACTTTCAATAATACTAGGATGAACCCCTTTTAAATCAGTGATTTCAGTTTCAGATACAGCAGTATTAGAGGCGCTATCGCTTTTATATAAAATACAAGCCACACATTCATTTACATATTGAACTAATGTATTTTCATTTGCCTTTGCAAATGCCGAAACCCAATGCTTTACCAATTCTATACGATCTTTTTGAGTAGCACTATCGTTAAGACGTTGTTTGAATTTTTCGGTAGCCTTCTGAGTTTTTAATTCCTTTTCAAAAGCATCTTTTAGTTTTATAGCTTCGCTACTAACTGTAAATGCGTCATTGTCTTTGAGTTCGTTAAAAAGGTATTCTGCAATAATTTTAGCACTATTAGCTTCAATTTTTCTTGAAGTTTGAATGTCTTCCGCTAATTCGTCAATGATAAAGTTATATTCCTTGCTGTTAGGAAAAACAGCCAAAACCTCACCAGCACTTTTTAAGTCATGATTGTACGTCTTTAGGCTGTCTTCTGAAAGATTATTCCAGAAAAATTGTGCTTCAGCTCTTACATTTGGCGGATAGATTAATAAATCTAATTCCTGATGTTTTTGTAATAAAACCTTTAGAAATTGTGTGGCATCAAAATCATGAACACCTTTAACATAACCACCTGAATAATCACCACTGATGTAATCTTGTACATGGCTTAGTAACTCAGCATCTTTTAATTTAAGTAGTGAATTTTTATCACCAGTAGAGAATATCTTATAGGCAAGGTAAGCAGCTCTGTAGGTTTGTTGATCTTCAGAAATTAATTCTTGATCCCAAATGTCTTTTGAGTTATTAAGTACCTCATGATTCAGTTTCTGATAAAAATCGGTACCTGTAAGATGGTAGAACAGCTCATTATTTTTAAAAACTATGGT
>PAJL01000021.1 GCA_002706045.1 Flavobacteriaceae bacterium | reverse complement strand
AAACCGTGTGTATCCCAACCTGCTTTACGCTTTACTTGGAATCCTTTCATGGTTTTGTAACGTGGAAAGATGTCTTTTATAGCNCGNGCTAAGACNTGGTGCACACCAGGNAAACCNTTTGCAGAAGGTGGNCCTTCAAAAAACACAAAAGGTTCTTTGCCTTCACGTGTNGTTACACTTTTTTCAAAGATATTTTCAGCCTCCCAATAGTTGCTTATCTCTTCTGCAACTTTTGGTAAGTTAAGTCCTTTATATTCAGGAAACTTTGTACTCATTATTCATGGTTTCTTTTCGAGGTGCGAAATTACAGAATTTTTGGTGAAATTCTATATCGCAACTGCTGTAAAAACAAAAGGCCGTTCCCATAGTTTTGGAAACGACCTTGTACTTAACTAAACTAACTAGATTATTCTACTATAATCTTCTTACTTACAGAACCGTTACCTTCTGTAACTACTTGCACTATATATACTCCTGTACTTAAGTTTGATAAACTAAACTCATTGTAAGAGCTATTAAACTCATATGAAATTGAATTGACAGTTTTGCCTAGCATATCAACAACATTAACTCCTTTTATCTTTTCGTAATTAGGATTTAGAATCACAAGTCTTTGTCTTGCATTTGCATAATAAAAGTTGATGGATTCTATGTCTTGATCTATTTGAGATAAGGTACTTGAATCATCTTGGAAAACAATCTCAAAACGATTTGCAAACTCACCCGTCTCTGTAGAGAATTCGAAAGGTTGCTCACTTCTTAGATCGTAATATTCATTTGTTAAGTTATCTTTTATAAAGATGTCTTGACTATCATCAACATTTTCTATCTCTGTGAGTTTGATTGTGTAGTTGTAATTTCCAGATGATTTTAAAATTAACGGTACAACCTTATCATTTGTTATTTCACCAAACGCTTGCATAGTCATTGGCTCACCATTTAAGGTTGAAAATAGATCATCCGTGTAACCATTAGTGTTTTTTGCATCGTATCCATAATCAAAATCGTCTGAAGTTGCATTACTGAATCCTAATAACAACTCTCTTTTGGCTGCTGGACCATTTACAGAATTGAACTCTAAACGGATTTTTCTCATGATATCACCTTCTGTTTCCTCAGAATCCAATGATTTTGCATAGCCAGAATTAGCTCCTCTAAAAAATACAGAACCGTTATTATATGATCCATCAGCATCACTTTCTTTAATAAATACTCTTTGGCTATTTTGGAAGATAATGTTACCATCTGAAATAATTTCTACCATAAAGCCTTGCCCTACTGGTATATATTTTGAAGGTGTTTTTGTACCATCTTGGCTACCATTATTTGCTCCTTCGATACCAACAAATTGATATGCTCTTACCGAACCAAGTTTATTAACTTGAGCGTAACCACCATTGGCATCATTCAGTGCATGAGAACTTCCACTCCACTGTTGCCATAAGTAAACAGTTCCTTCAATTATACCTACATTATCATCAATAAACTCATGTAAATCTAATGCTGAAGGATATGGATTTCCTAAAAGGTATTGCGTTTGTGATACTGCTGGCACAGAACCACTTCCGCCAACATCACTAACATTGACAAGTATAGTTCCGTTATTAGGTTTTCCTTCAAAAAGATATTGTTGTTCTAATCCTGAAACCCCTGTACCTTTTTGTGAATACCCTATTCCTGCACTAATTGGATCGTTTTCATCTATAGACTGCCAGTCATAGTAGGTAACTCCGTTCATGTAGTTGTATAACCAGTATCTACTTATTTTTCCTGATTGATTGTATGAATTGGTAAATTCAAAACTAGAGCCATCGTTCTTTTTCAACATATTTAAACTAAACGTTGAATTATTAGAGTTGTTCACAGATGAATTATTATCCGTAAGACTTGTAGCACCTACAGAACCTACAGGTGAAGCCCAATAGTTATACCAGTAAAAACTTGAAGAACCCTCTTGTCTACGCTTTAATTTACCTGTTGCCGAAGTAACCAAATCACTTTTACTTCCTTGAATTAACTGAGAATCTCCTTTTAAGTCTATGGTTCCATCTAATTTTATGTACCAAGAATTGTTTATTACGTTACCATCTTCGACATTTAAAGTACCGTTGGAATCAATTAATAATCCTGTGCTAGAATATGACTCTGATAAAGAAACTTCATTATCTATTTCGACGATATTCCAATATTTATTGTTGTTAATATCATTGATATCCCATACATCACCATGTTCCCAAGTACTCTCTGAAGTCCAATCACCATCTTGGATAGATCTATATGGTAAAGGTGCTGTTTGAAAACGTAGATTTTTTACATTATAAATCGTAGCACCTGCGGTTTCGTCTATTGATGATGTTACTTTATTATCAAGAATATCATCTTTAAATGAATCCATCTTGTAATATCTAATTAGGTTATTTCCTACATTATTATCAGAAATCTCTTTAGGGATAATTTTTCCTTGATTGAAATTTTCATTCTCATCTAATTCTTGATAAATAATCTTTTGAATCTCTTCTTCAGATAGGTTGATATTAAAAACCCTTACCTCATCTATTTCGCCTTTGAAATAAAGTTCAGAGCCTGAATCAAATGGCTTTCTTCCTATTCTAAATTTTGGGTCAGATGAAAAAGGAATACTTCCTGATGCTGCATCTCCCGAGGCTACTTCTTCTCCATTAATATATATTTTCGATGTTTCTTCAGAAGCTGTACCATTATAAACCACAGCTATGTGTGCCCATTTATTATATTCTAAGTTTGTAGAACTTGGAGCTTGTATAAATGTACTATTACTATCATAAAATCTAACTCTCCCACCTGAACTAATTCTAACCCATGAATTTTCCTGTCCCATAATTGCTCCTGTTGAGTCAAAATCAGCATCTATTTTAACNCAAGCCATCATTGTTACCTTAGATAACCNTTCGATAACATTAGATGCTTCTTCTACATAATCATTCCTCCCATCAAAAAGTATACTGTAAGAGCCATTAACTAAATCTCTAGGCGACCCGAAAACAGAATTATCTGTATCAAATTCGTCTACTATACCATCACCATCTGTGTCTGCAGATCCACTAATTACGCCATCATTATTAGTATCTAGATGTGCGTAAATTGTGTTACCAATATCACTTCCATTAGCAATATCATTTGTTGAATCATTACTAAATAAATCCAAGTAATCTGGTATACCATCACCATCTGTGTCAACAGGAAGTGTATAACTTAATGTTCCATGGCCATCATAATCATCTAATAAAGGTAAAATTCCATCACCATCTTGATTATTACCTGCTGTACCACTTAATCCGTCTTCATAGTCTTGACCATCACCAACACCATTTCCGGTAATATCTATGTCACCATACCCATCATACTCAACACTATCAAAAATACCGTCGTTGTCACTATCTAAATCTAAATAATCTGGCACACCATCTCCATCTGTATCAATAGGCACAACACTTTCGTAGGCGTCATGTAATCCATTTCCATTGGCATCGACCCAAGGGTTTGTAGAATCACCATATACGGTTCCGTCTAAATTATCATCAATCAAACCTAATTCAACCACATTCGGAATACCATCATTATCGTTGTCTAAATCATAAATATCTGCTACGCCATCATTATCTGTATCTGTACAATTGTATTCCGTCAATATAGAAAAAGGAAGTAATGTTTTAGAAATAGTTGAGCTAGAATATGACACACTTAAAGATTCATAACCACCATTCTCATAAAACAGTATAGTGATTGAATGATAACCCGGAGTTAAATCAATAGTTCCAAACCTTTCTTGTGATGAATGTTCTCCATCGTTGTCAACTACTTCTTCTCCATTAATAAACAATTTTGAACCATCATCAGAAGTAGTGTAAAACGTATACGTCTCTGTTGTATTTATTTTAATAAATCCAGTATATCTAATGGCAAAAGTATTATCGTCTCCAGGTGTTATCATCTGCCAAAGTGCGTCGACGTCGAATTCAGATATACTACCTGTTGCTGTGGCACCTGAAGTTGGAATATTGTCTACACTTGGCATAACATTCATATCGTAAAACTCATATGATAGACTTTGGGTAACTTGATTACATCCAGCACCTTCATCTACATTTAATATGCCATCATTATCAATATCTAAATCTGTAGAATCTCCAACGCCATCACCATCCGTATCGGAATCTAAATATAGGGTAGCGCTGTTTTCAATTTGAATACATGAATTATCAACATGTGTTACTACTAAAGTATAAGCACTACCATCCAATCCAGTAACATCCGAAATATTTAAACTAGCAGATGTAACACCAGTATAAACACCACCATTTACTAGGTTTGTACCATTTAATTGCCATTGGTAACTCAAACCTGCACTTACATCTGTATAGTTACTTGAATAATCTGGTTCACCATCTGTGGTAAATGTCGTTGTACTTTTTGCTATTGCACTTGTTATAGTAAAACTTGTACCTGCACCAATTGCAACTAATTGATCCTCTAAACCTGTAGCATTTACAGTAACTTCTACTGCTGTAGTGACGTTGGCATTTGTACCTGTATAAGATGTTGAAGCACCAGCAACTAGACCATTAGCATCAACTCCTGTACCATCTACCTGTCCGTCTGAATTACTATCTAAATGACCAGCTTCTATTACATCATTACAGCCGTCACCATCACTATCTATATTTAAAAAGTCAAATATACCATCTCCAGAAGTATCAATAGGTGAAGTAGCTTCTGCTGTATCGTCTACTCCGTTATTATTATTATCATTATATGAAGCATCGTTATTATCAATCATTCCATCATTGTTAGTATCTAAACTTCCATTACCAGCTTCATCGATATCGTAAATACCATCGTTGTCCGAATCTAAATCTAAGTAGTTTGGAATTCCATCATTATCTATATCCATACAGTTGATTTCCGACAACATAGTAAAAGGAATTAATGTTTTAGAAATAGTTGAACTTGAGTATGAAGCTGTTAAGCCTTCATCTCCTGTTCTTTCATAAAATAATATTTCTATTGAGTATACACCTGGAGATAACGCAATATTTCCTGATATCTCTTGCATAGAATGATTTCCATCATTATCAACAACCAGATTACCATTTATAAATAACTTTGAACCATCATCAGAACTGGTATAAAAAGTATATGTTTCTTCTGTATTAATAGTAATAAAACCACTATATCTGATTGCAAAATTTTCATGATCACCAGGTGTAATTGTAGACCAAAGTGCGTCTACATCTATTTCAGATACACTTCCTGTTGATGTAGCTCCCGTTGTTGGAATATTATCTACACTTGGCGAAACATTAATATCATAAAACTCATAAGACAGACTTTGCGTAATCTCATTACATGTAGCTCCTTCATCTACATCTAGGATTCCATCATTATCACTATCCAAGTCTGTACTATCGGAAATTCCGTCACCAATATTGATAAGATAATCCTCTACTTCACCAGTATTGTAGTTATAATCACAAGCCGTAAAATCGGTTTCAGTTGTATCCCTTACTCCAATACGTATTTTAGATAAGGCTTCGTCGGCGGTACTTGGTATTGAAATACTAACAGGAATAGTTACTGTTTTTATTCCACTGACATTATTATTATCTTGAAATGTAAATAAAAATTGTTCCCCTGTATCATCAAAATCATCATCAGAATTCTCATTAAAATTCAACCAAATGGCTACTGTATTTTGATTGGTATTCCAGCCGTTTAACCTAACAGTTATATTTCCTGTTAAAGTTTCTCCTACAGGAACATTACCAGCAGTAACACCAGAATAATACGTAAATCCACCTGTAGTTCCTGAACTGCTGTTATCTATTCCAGCTATTGAAACATTTGAAATGTAAAGGGTGTTATAGTTATTGATGTTTATTGGATCACAAAATACAGGTACTGGATCAGTAGGTGAACCAACTCCTGAACCACCAACAAAATTCACATCATAATCTTCTACTTCGCCAGCCTGCCAATCATAATCACATGAGGTAAATGATGTACTAGTACCGGTCCTCATACCAATACGCATTCTTGATAACCCGTTTTGAACAGTTGAGGGTATCGGAATACTTATAGGAACGGTTATATTTTTCTTACCACCACTGTTATTATTATCTTGGAAAGTAAATAAAAAACGTTCGCCACTATCATCAAAATCATCATCATCGTCTTTGTTAAAATTTAACCAAACCACGACTGTATTAGTACTTGTATTCCAACCATCTATTTTAACCCTTACACTTCCTGTAAGAGTTTGCCCAGCTGTTATATCTGTGGCTGCGACATTAGAATGATAGGTATATGACCCTGTTGGTCCTCCACTACCTTGGTTAATGCTACCTAAAGAAACTTTAGATATATAATTGGTATTATAGCTATTAATATTAGCTGGTGTACAGTATTGCGCATTTAAGTCCATGAAAGACAGAGCACAAAATAAAAGCAAGAAACGAACTAAAAGCGTTTTTGAAGTTTTCATAGGTTAAGATAATAGCGTCAAGGACAAAACTTTGAGGGGCAGAACCGTCCTTTAAATCAACAAAAATTAAAACTGTTTTTTAATAACGAAGCAATTATATGAATAAATAATCTAATAATCTAATAAAAACATCATTTTTTATCGATAAAGTGATAATTTAATCCGACAAAGAGCGATAATTGTAAGAAAATAAATCGTAAAATAATCTTAAAATCATATAATAAAACTTGTTAAATCTTCTATTCTTGATATTAATTGAATCTTTATTTTCGGTTTTAACAAACTGATTTTATTATACTTAGAAACAAATATAGTAGAGAAACCTAGTTTTTCTGCTTCTAATATCCTTTGTTCAACACGTTGCACTGGTCTTATTTCACCAGATAAACCAACTTCAGCAGCAAAACAATAGTCTCTTGGTAAATCTACGTCTTCATTTGAAGATAAAATAGCCGCAACTACCGCTAAATCAATAGCTGGATCATCAACAGTTATTCCACCTGTTATATTTAAAAAGACATCTTTAGCTCCTAAACGAAATCCTGCTCGTTTTTCTAAAACGGCCAATAACATATTTAATCGCTTTGCATTAAAACCAGTCGCAGAACGCTGAGGAGTTCCGTAAACCGCAGTACTTACTAAAGCCTGTACTTCAATCATTAGTGGACGCATACCTTCAATAGTAGCTGCAATAGCATTTCCTGAGAGTTCACCATCTTTTTCTGATATTAAAATTTCAGAAGGATTAGAGACTTCTCTTAATCCAGATCCTTGCATTTCATAGATACCTAACTCATTAGTAGATCCAAAACGATTTTTATTTGCTCTTAGAATTCTGAAAACATGGTTCCGATCTCCTTCAAACTGAAGTACAGTATCTACCATATGTTCTAGAATTTTTGGACCAGCTATGTGACCGTCCTTAGTGATGTGACCAATAAGAAGAACAGGTGTAGAAGTTTCTTTTGCAAACTTTATAAGCTCAGTTGTACACTCTTTAATTTGTGATATACTTCCTGCAGAAGATTCGATATAATCACTATGTAAAGTTTGAATAGAATCTATTATAACAATATCTGGTTCTACACTTTCAATTTGTTTGAAGATATTTTGAGTTTTGGTCTCTGTAAGGATATAACAGTTTTCACCATTTGGATTAATACGCTGAGCACGCATCTTTATTTGCTTTTGGCTTTCTTCGCCTGAAACATATAATGTTTTATAAGGTAATTTTAAAGCTATTTGAAGCAACAAGGTACTCTTACCTATTCCTGGCTCACCACCTAAGAGAGTTAGTGATCCATTAACCATACCACCTCCTAACACACGATTAAGCTCTTCGTCTTGCATATTAAGACGCGCTTCTTGAGATGTGTCAATTTCATTAATTTTTAAAGGCTTTGAAACACGCTTTGTAGTAGAACTTTGTGTTTTCCAACTACTTTTTTCTGGCTTTTGAATTACCTCTTCTGCAATGGTATTCCATTCTTTACAAGATGTACACTGTCCTTGCCATTTAGCATATTGAGCACCACAGTTTTGACAAAAAAAAGTTGTTTTTACCTTAGCCATAATTTAAATATCTATAGAAACCTTTAAGTTTTTTATATGGCTAAATTAAGATAATTTTAGCTGACGTCCTTAAGCCAACTTACCAGAAGTACAACTCTTAAGATGACTTTTCTAAACAAGATATCATTAGACATCAAATGGTGCTTTACTTTCTTGAAAATTGCTTCAAAAAAGTAATCTGTGGACAGTTTTCTTTTAATTCTCGCCATTTTCTACCTCTCCTAATTCTTCTTGAATATCTTCAGTTTCTACCTCTGCTACCGTAACTAACTCCTTAAGCTTAGCAGATATATACTCTTTATTTATATTTGTAGCATCTTCTAAAATCAAAGCTGACTCGTAAAGCTTTTTTGCTTTTTTAGTTTTACCCAACTTTTCAAAAGATTTAGCTTGATAATACGTGCCTAATAAAGTTTCTGGAAAAAGTTTATTTGCTAATTTCCCTAGCTTTTCTAAAGATTCATAATCTTCACGTTGTTCTGCAACTTGCGCGACTTTCTCCAACTCTTTTTCACTTATATCTTTTGTAATTCCGAAGAGTTCTTCAATTCTATCGTACCTATCAACCAAGTAATTATCTAAAGTCCCTTCGTACGGTAATACTTTTTCCTCTAACTCTTTTTCTCTAAGCGGATTGTATAATTCGAAAATTTTATCAAATGACTTTGCAATAGCTCCATTAACCAACGTATAATGGTTCTCACTCTCAAAATCATCAAAATAATACATCACGTTAGGATTTTCTATACTTTCAATTTTATTGTGAGTATTAAGAATATTTTTCCTCAAAAAAGGTATATCCTTATCTGATGTTGCCATATAATAAAAAATCTCTTTTTTAGTAGATTCTAAATATTGGGAGATATAACTATTTATAGAACCCAAAAAATCTGGACTTATACAAACGTACGCCTGAAAATCTGGCACTTCTTTAAGCAAATAAGAATTAATAAAATTCCCCATAACATCATGCCCAACAGCAACTCTAAATTTACTAGTGTTATAATTTCTATCCATATAAGGAATCAGCTCATTTAAAACAAACTGATGAAATCTATAACCTGAATCTGTTGGCAAACCTGTTGTTTCGTCGTAGTAAGAATCGTAGGTACGTTCTTNTCCCTGAATTATACCAACGACAATTGAACCTGGCATATCATCAAAATAAGTTTGAAAATCGACTTGACCTGCTACTGGTTCAAATAAGTAATCAGCATCAAAAACTACTATTAAAGGATACTTTAAATCAGACTCTGGATCGTAATTCTTTGGAAGTTTTATCTTTAACTTTCTAGTTGCACTTAACCTTTCTGAAGAAAACTCTTTGTAAATCGTTTGGGAAAAAGATGTACAGTAAACGAGACAAGCAACAACTATAATAATAGTTTTTCTCATAACTAGTAGGTTTGGTTTGGGATTCCAAACATACTAAAATATCGTTAAATTATATATTTTTTTCGACGAAATGCATTTAGTCGTTCATTCCGTCTTGCAAATCGTAAACTTTTTCAAGCATTAATTCTTTGTCTATGTATTGTGAAGGCTGTAAAAGTAGACCTGCTTTATATCTTAACAAAGCCTTTTTTGAATTTCCNATTTTTTCATAGTACATACCTGAATAGTATGCGCTTAACATTGAATCGGGAAATTCTTTATTGATTAATTTTGATAAATTTTCCAATGCATCTAAATCATCTTTCTTTAAACAGGCTGTTGAAATAGCTCTTATATCATTTTCTATCAACTCTTTCTCAAAACCATAAAAACGCTCAATCTTTTCATATTTAGTGATTAAGTAATCGTAAGGTGAACCCTCATAAGTAAGAATTTCTTCATCATATTCTTTGCGATCTATAGGTTTATATAGTTCAAAAATTTCATTTAACGATTTAGGAATACCTCGTCCTACTAAAGAGTAATGGTTTCCATCCTGAAACTCCTCAAACTTATAATGTAAGTTTTTGTTTTCAATACCTTTGAAAAGAGAGTCTGCTTCAATAATAGAAGATCTTAAAACCTTTACATCAGCATCTGCTGTTGCCATATAGTAAAACGTTTCTTCTTTTAAAATCGATAACCTCTGTTGTAACCTACTTATCATTTCAGGAGCAAAATCTGGACTAAGCGCTACATATGCTCTAAATAAAGGATTATCTTTAAAGAGGTAATAATTTATAAAATTTGCGCTAAGATCATGCCCAAATATCACACGGAAACTTGAAGCTTGATAGTTATCTTCAACATACGGTATTAACTCTGCAGCAATAAACTCATAAAAATTTGCACCTGTATCTTTAGGAAAATAATTATCATCACTGTAATAAAAATCTTCATTCCTAGTATCATTTTGATTGACACCAACAACTATACAATCAGGAATATCACCCCAATAAGCTTGGTAATCTATGTTTCCACCTACTGGCTCAAATAAATAGTCACCATCTAAAACCACAATTAAAGGATATTTTCGTTCACTTTCTGGATTGTAGTTTCTTGGAAGTTGAATTTTAAGCTCACGATCACCTCCAAGCTTATTAGAATTTATTGTTTTATAAATTGTCTGAGCTTCAAGCCCCAAAGCAACAAAACAAAAGATAAAAAGCGTATAGAAATTCTTCATATTGATGATCAACTGATTAATTAAAGCAAGTTAAAAAATATTTCTATAACGTCGCTTTCTTTCTGTTATAGATAGGAAGAAAAATTAATGATAGACCACCAATAATAATTATTGTTAATGTTTGGGACGACCACATTATCCAACCGTAAGCTCTACTAGGTTCTTCTGCAATACCAAATATTGCAAAGGCAATNACCACTGCTTCAGGNAANGANCCNATACCTCCATTAGTTGCTGCAATACTGAANCTTGCTAAAATGAACCCGATTAAAACAGCTTGTATAGAAATACTCTGAAGGTCTGGCAGTGCAAAAGTGGTTATATAAAACATTAAAACATACATAANCCAAATGAAAAGTGTATGAAAAATNAAAGCCCATTTTCTTTTCATTTTAAAAATACTCATGGCACCCTCAACCAAACCTGACACAAAGTCTTTAATCTTTATTGCTATTGCAGATTCACTCTTCTTTATAAATAACAATAGACCAAAACCCAAAGCTAAGAGTATAGTACCTCCGATAATTAGAGTCGGTATATTGAATTTATCTATAAAAAAATTATATATGAATTCGAACTCTAAAAAGAAGGCTAAAGCAACTATAAGCATTAGCATTATGGCATCAGCTACACGTTCAGCCACAATAGTACCAAANCCTTTTTCAAAAGGTATATTTTCATAATTACTTAAAATTGTAGCTCTAGCGATCTCACCTGCTCTGGGAATAGTAAAATTGATAAGGTATGCCGAATACACAGCCATGATACTATTGGGCAACTTAGGTTTATAACCTAAAGGCTCTGCCATGTATAACCACCTATAAGCTCTTGAAAGATGACTAAGTACACCAAACACAATTCCGATACCTATCCATTTATAATCAGCTAATTTAAAATACTGAATTAATGTAGATAACGTAATTTTTGATAAAGAATACCAGACCAAAGCAATACCTAAAATTAAAGGCAATGCTATTTTTAGGATTGATTTCGCCCGACTCAATATTTTATTTTAGAAGGTTGTTTGATTCGTCTGGAAAAACTAAAGAAGGCTTAAAAGTTTTAGCTTCTTCAATATCCATAAAAGCATANGTGATAAGAATTAAAACATCACCNACTGCTACTTTTCTAGCTGCCGCACCATTTAAGGTTATTTCACCACTGTTTCGTGGACCAGGTATACAATAGGTTTCTAAACGTTCACCATTGTTATTATTTACAATCTGGACTTTTTCACCCTGAATGATATTTGCAGCGTCCATAAGATCTTCATCAATAGTAATACTACCTATATAGTTAAGGTCTGCTCCTGTACACTTTACACGATGAATCTTTGATTTTACTACTTGAATTTGCATGAGGCAAAGATAATTAATTTAAAGCGATATTATCTATAAGTCTTATATCGCCTGCATATACCGCAATAAATGCTCTATATGTTTTGTTTTTTGATTTTCTTTTTACTGGTTTTAAGGTTGTTACATCTGCAATTGTAAAATATTCCAACTCTAAAAGTGGTTCTTTTTGAAATTGCTTTTCAACCCATTCCGCAACTTTTTTAGCACTTTTTGTGCCAAACTTTGCTTTGGCAGTTTTTAGGGTTTTAAAAATAAGGGGAGCAACATTTCTATGCGCTTTAGTCAGTCTTTTATTTCTAGAGCTCATGGCTAATCCGTCAGAGGCTCTACTGATGTTACAACCAACGATATTTACTGGTAACTTGTGTAACTCAACAAGCTTTCTAATAATTTGTAACTGCTGAAAATCTTTCTCTCCAAAATAAGCATTCTGAGGCTCTACAATTTCAAACAGTCGTTTAACCACGGTACCAACACCATCAAAGTGGCCGTCTCTGAAAGCACCTTCCATTTCATTCTCAAGACCATCAAACTTGAAAGACTGTGACTCTACATGATCTCCGTAAATATCCTCTACAGTTGGTGCATAAACCACAATCCTATCTTCACTTACAGTTTTAAGTAAATCGACATCGGTTTTGAGAGTTCTTGGATATTTTACCAAGTCTTCTTGATTATCAAACTGGGTTGGATTAACAAAAATGCTCACCACAACGATATCATTTTCGTCTAATCCTCTATTTACCAAAGACAAATGCCCTTGGTGCAGAGCACCCATGGTTGGGACAAATCCTACAGACTTATTTACGCCTTTTAGAGTGTTTAAATGACGTGATAATTCTGTTTTATTTTGAAATTGTTTCAATGTAATAACAAAAAATTAACGCGTGCAAACATAATATTTTACTGGCAAACTGCACAAATTTTTGTAATTTTGCATGTTTTTACTATTAATTTTCAAAAAGCAGCAGATTTTATGAAAGATAAACGAATATTGTATGTGTCCTCGGAAGTTGTTCCATATTTACCAGAAACAGAGATCTCTTCAATGTCATTTGAAGCTCCAAGAATGGTGAACAAACAAGGAGGGCAGATTCGAATATTTATGCCTCGCTTTGGAAATATTAATGAAAGAAGACATCAGCTACACGAAGTAATTAGACTTTCTGGTATTAACCTTGTGATTAATGATTTAGACATGCCTTTGATCATCAAGGTAGCTTCTATTCCTAAAGAACGCATTCAGGTTTATTTTATTGATAATGAAGAATATTTCAAAAGAAAAGCAACCTTAACCGATGAAAACGGTGCACTTTTCCCAGATAATGATGAGCGCGCTATATTCTTTGCTAAAGGTGTTATTGAAACCGTNAANAAACTNAACTGGGCACCCGACATTATTCATGTTAATGGCTGGCTAGCTTCTTTATTACCNTTATACTTAAAAGAATACTACAAAACNGAACCTTTGTTNACTGAAAGTAAAATTGTNACNTCTGTATACAATCAAAGTTTNGATGGNACGTTAGATAAAGACATGCTTAAAAAAATAAGTTTTGATGGTTTAGATGAAGAGATGACAAAACCCTTAGAAAAGCCAGATTATGTGAATTTGATGAAAGTTGCTATAGATAATTCAGATGCTATCATAAGAGGTTCAGAGCATTTACCAGATGAGCTAGACACATATTTAAATGATTTAAATAAACCAGTATTAGATTACTTTTCTATTGAAGAATTTGCTGATCCATATACTGATTTTTATAATAATACTGTACTTAACAGTTAATACTATTTATGAGAAATAAAAAAATTGCCCTACAGTTTATCGCTCTTGGCTTACTTATATCAAGTTTTATAGCTTGTGACAAAGACTTTTCAAATATAGAATCTGATATCATTAATAGTGATAACGCTACAAACTTTGATATTCTATCACTAAAAGAAAATCACCCTGAATTTTCTGAAGTTATTGCTTATACAGATGTGGTTGGACCAGTACAAACCAATAATGGCTCTGGAATTAATACGTTAGGAATATACGATGACATTTATGGCAGAACCACAGCTAGCTTTGTCACTCAGTTAACTACCAGTTCATTTGATCCAGATTTTGGAGGTGATGATTTTCAGCAAATAGATTCTGTAGTTCTTAGATTACCTTATTACAGCCTTGTAACAGATGTAGATGATGATGGTAACGTAACTTATGAGATTGATTCAGTTATAGGCAGAGACAATATCAGATTGAGAATCTTTGAAAATGAATATTTTATTAGAGATTTTGACCCTGCAGCAGATTTTGATGAAAGTCAAGCTTACTATTCTGATATGACTGCTAGTGGTAGCGAGTCCGTTTCACCACTAGAAGGTGAAGAATTAAGCTTCGTTAAGTTTAACCGTACTACAGACCAATTTGAAATAATAAGCAATGAAGTTGAAATAAGTGAGGATGGTCATGTTCTTAAAGAAGAAAATGAAGATGGCGAGCTAGAAATTTCTGAAAGGCTTTCACCTGGAATAAGAGTTTTATTGGATCGTACATACTGGCAAAATAAAATAATAAATCGAGAAGGAGATGCCGTTCTTAGCAGCCAAAATAACTTTTCAGATTATTTTAGAGGACTTTATTTTAAGGCCGAACCAGTAAATGATGATGGCAGTTTCTTAATTCTAAATACAGCAAGCCAAAATGCAAATATAACTATCTATTATAAAAGGTTAACTGCTTCAACAACTGACGATGTTGAAGCTACAGAGCAAGGAACTTTTGTTTTAAGATTTGGTCCTAATCGAATAAATTTTATTGAGAATGATTTTTCTAACATTCCCCTTACAGATGGCAATTCAAATGAAGGTGATAGCCGATTGTACCTGAAAGGTGGCCCTGGATCTGTTGCTAAAATCAAACTTTTTGATGGTGAAAATGTTGATGATATTCCTGAAATGAACAACTTTGAAACATTTAAAAATCTTTTTGTAGAAACTGATGAAGGTGGTAAGTTTGTAAAGTCCAAAAGGCTAGTTAACGAAGCTAACTTAGTTTTTTACGTTGATGATGAAACTCTTAACAGTAATTCAGAAGACCCAAACAACGAGCCAAACCGCATTTTTGTGTACGATGTAGATAATAAAACACCATTGTTCGATTATTCTTTGGATGTCACTAATTCTAACTTACCTTCATTTTCAAAATTTAACCATCTAGGTCCTTTACAACGAGATGAGACCACAGATAGAGGTATTAAGTACAAGATAAAAATCACAGATCATATTAATAATTTATTGATTAATGACTCCACAAATGTTGAACTTGGTTTGGCTGTTTCTTTAAATGTTAATTTGGAAAGTAACTTTTTACAACCAAAACAGAAAAGTGCTGGTAACAATGAGTTATCAGTCCCTATAAGTTCCATTTTGAGTCCTAGAGGTACTATTTTGTATGGTAGCAATACCGAATCACAAAACGAAGATAAAAAAGTGTATTTAGAGATACATTATACAGAACCTAACGAATATTAAACAACCAATAAATTATGTGTGGTATTGTCGGCTATATAGGACACCGTGAAGCTTATCCTATAATTATAAAAGGACTACAAAGATTAGAATATCGTGGATATGATAGTGCTGGTATAGCCTTATTTGACGGTAATAATATAAAACTATCTAAAACTAAAGGAAAGGTTTCTGACCTTAAAGAAAAGTTAGAGAAAGAAATTCAAACTGACGGTACATTAGGTATTGGACACACAAGATGGGCGACACATGGTGTTCCAAACGATGTAAACTCACACCCTCATTATTCTAATTCTGGAGATTTAGTTATTATCCACAATGGTATTATAGAAAACTACGATGCTCTTAAAAAGGAATTAATAAAGCGTGGTTACTCGTTCAAATCAGACACAGACACTGAGGTATTAGTCAACCTTATTGAAGACGTAAAGAAAAATGAAGATATTAAACTTGGTAAAGCAGTTCAGGTTGCATTAAACCAAGTTGTAGGTGCCTACGCTATTGCGGTTTTTGATAAAAACAAACCAAACGAAATTGTAGTTGCAAGGCTGGGCAGTCCTCTGGCTATTGGAATTGGAGAAGATGAATTTTTCATTGCAAGTGATGCATCACCTTTTATTGAATATACAAAAAATGCCATTTATTTAGAAGATGAAGAAATGGCTATTATCCGAAGAGGAAAAGAGGTAAAAGTTAGAAAGATAAAAAGTGATAGTCTTGTAGACCCATATATGCAAGAACTACAGCTTAACTTAGAACAAATTGAAAAAGGTGGCTATGAACACTTTATGCTCAAAGAAATTTACGAGCAACCTAGTGCTATTTTAGATACCTTTAGAGGTCGCTTGTTAAGTAANGAAGCNATTATAAAAATGGCTGGTGTTGAAGACAACATGAAAAAGTTTCTCGCTGCAGAACGTATTATAGTTGTAGCTTGTGGAACGTCTTGGCACGCAGGACTGGTTGCAGAATACATATTTGAAGATTTAGCTCGTATCCCTGTTGAAGTAGAATACGCCTCAGAATTCAGATATAGAAATCCTGTTATTACAGAAAAAGACATCGTTATTGCAATTTCTCAATCTGGTGAAACAGCAGATACTTTAGCAGCTATAAANTTGGCTAAATCTAAAGGAGCATTTGTTTTTGGNGTTTGNAATGTAGTAGGTTCNTCTATTGCTAGAGAAACAGATGCTGGNGCNTANACTCATGCTGGNCCAGAAATCGGTGTAGCTTCNACAAAGGCTTTTACAACTCAAATAACAGTTTTAACTTTAATGGCTTTGCGTTTAGCAAGAGCTAAAGGCACCATTACAAGTTCAGAATTCAGACATCATTTAATAGAACTTGAAACTATACCTGGTAAAGTAGAAGAAGCATTAAAATCTGATGCGTATGTACAAACGATTTCGGATATCTATAAAAATGCGACAAATTTCTTGTATTTAGGTCGTGGATTTAATTTCCCTGTAGCTTTAGAAGGTGCATTAAAATTAAAAGAGATTTCCTATATACATGCCGAAGGCTATCCTGCAGCTGAAATGAAACACGGTCCTATTGCATTGATAGACGAACAAATGCCTGTTGTAGTAATTGCTACCAAAAAAGGGCATTATGAAAAAGTTGTAAGTAATATTCAGGAGATAAAATCACGCAAAGGGAAAATCATAGGAATTGTTACCAAAGGTGATACAAGTGTAAAAGAATTAGCTGATCATGTCATCGAAGTTCCTGAAACCTTAGAATGCCTTTCGCCATTATTAACAACGATCCCTTTACAGTTATTATCTTATCACATTGCTGTAATGTTGGGTAAAAATGTGGATCAACCTAGAAATCTAGCTAAGTCTGTGACTGTTGAGTAACATTTCCTGTTATTAAAATTATATTTTAAAGCCTTAAAATTGAACTATTCACAATTTTAAGGCTTAATTTTTTAAAAAAAGTGCTATGCATGCATAATTTTTTGAGAAATTCTTATTGAAATTTCATATATTTAATTAAATTGCTCACAAATAAATTAACTAATACTCTAACATGAAAACAATCTCAACGTTTTTTACAATGCTTTTTTGCGTGGTATCTTTTGCTCAAACCACAATTAAAGGTAAAATTTCTGATAATACTGGGCTACCCTTACCTGGTGCAAATATTGTAGTAGTTGGTACATCATCTGGTACTATTTCAGATTTTGATGGAAACTATACTTTGACCGTGGATCAAGATCCACCGTTTTCAATTCGTATAAGTTATACAGGCTTTGAAGCTCAAACAATTGAAATAACTAGTAATAACCAAACTGTAGATGTTACTCTTGCAGAAGGTAACGAACTTGATGAAGTTGTTATCTCTGCTTCAAGAACTCCTGAACGTATTTTTGAATCACCTGTTACTGTTGAGCGTTTTGGTTTAAAAGAAATTAAAAATACGGCTTCAGTAGATTTCTACGATGGTTTAGAAAATCTTAAAGGTGTTGACATTAACACAAACAGTTTAACTTTTAAGTCTATTAATACAAGAGGTTTCGCGACTTTTGCCAATACACGATTTATGCAATTAGTAGACGGTATGGATAACTCTGCTCCTGCTCTTAACTTCCCATTAGGAAACTTATTAGGTATGACAGAAACTGATGTGCATAGCGTAGAGCTTTTACCAGGTGCTTCTTCTGCACTATATGGTGCAAATGCCTTCAACGGAATTTTATTCATGAGAAGTAAAAGCCCTTTTGATCATACAGGAATAAGCGGTTATGTAAAAAGAGGTATCACCTCTCAAGAAGCTGCTGGAGACAATGATTACACAGATTTAGGTATAAGAATGGCTTATAAATTCAGTGACAAATTTGCTGCAAAAGTTAATTTTGGTTATTTAAAAGGAACGGATTGGGCTGCAGTTAGTGAAGAAGATAAACTAAACAGAGGACTTACAAGAGCTGATACAGATTATGATGGTATCAATGTGTATGGTGACGAAGTTAGCACTAATATAAGATCTGCTTCTGGTTTGGGAATTATTCCTGATGTAGAAGTAAGTCGTACAGGATACAACGAAAGAGACTTAACAAACTATAATGCTGAAAGTATCAAAGCCGATTGGGGATTATATTTCCGTCCTTGGGCTAATGATTTTGAAATTCAATATGTAGGTAAAGTTGGTTCTGGTAATACCATTTACCAAGGTGCTAACCGTTATAACATTAAAAATTTCTTCTTACAACAACATAAAATAGAAATTAGAAACGATAACTTCTTTGTTAGAGGTTATGTAACTGAAGATAAAGCTGGTGATTCTTACGATATGGTATTCACTGGTATAAACATTAACAGAGCTTGGAAGAGTGATGCTGACTGGTTTGGAGATTATATTTCAACATTTGCTGGTTTAACACTTTCGCAACCTACGTTATCTGATGAACAAAAGCATGCACAATCTAGAGCTGTTGCTGATACGGGAAGATTAATTCCTGGAACACCTGAATTCCAGAGAACATTTGAGCAGGTTACAAATGATCCTGATTTAGGTTCTGGTTCTAGATTTCAGGATAATTCTAAAATCTATCATGCCGATGCTAATTATAACTTTGGTGATATGATTGAGTTTGCTGAAGTACAAGTTGGAGGTTCTTACAGAAGATATAAGTTAAACTCTTTTGGTACTATTTATACTGATACTGACGGACCAATCAACTATTCAGAAGTTGGTGTTTACACACAATTACAAAGATCATTGGAATTATCTGAGAATGTAGACTTAAAATTAACTGGATCTCTTCGTTATGATAAATCAGAACTTTTTGACGGTTTCTTTTCTCCAAGACTATCTGCTGGTTTTACAATAAATGAAGACCATAACATTAGAGCTTCTTTTCAAACAGGATTTAGAAACCCTACCACGCAAGATCTTTATATTGGTTTAGATGTTGGTAGAGCTATCTTAGTTGGTGGTGCTTTTGACAACCCGGAAAGAGATATAAGAAATTATGATTTGAGTGTTGTTGGATCTGCAATTACAGGTCAGAATAATATAAACTTTGATGGTACTGGTGCTTATAATAACTCATTCTTTGCCTCTTCAGTTCAAGATTTTGGAGCCACAGGGAATCCTGCAGCATTAGAAATAGCAAATTCTAATTATGCAAAACCAGAACAAGTAAGCTCTTTTGAATTAGGTTATCGTGGTAAAATAAATGACTTCATTATTGATGCTTCAGCATACTATAATACCTACCAAGATTTCTTAGCTAACGAAACAGTTATTGCACCTTTTTATGGTGATGTACAATTAACGCAAACAACAACTGGTGGTACACCTTTAGCAGTGGCTGCAATTGCTAATGGAGATTATCAAGTATACCAGACTTACACAAATTCAGATGAAACCGTAAACTCTTATGGTGCAGCTGTTCAAGTCTCTACTAAAGTATTTAATGGTTTTGATTTAAGTGCTAACTACACTTATGCTAAATTAGACTTTGACGTAAAAGCGAATCCAGATTTTAGAACAAACTTCAACACACCAGAGCACAAAGTAAAGGCGTCTTTTGGTAAAACTGAATTATTCAAAAACTTTGGCTTTAATGTGGCTTGGAGATGGAGTGACAATTATTTCTGGGAAGCTTCTTTCGGTGATGGTGATGTACCAGCATATCATGTGTTGGATGCTCAAATTAGCTATCAAGTTCCAAGTATTAAATCAACATTCAAAGCTGGTGCTACTAACTTGCTACAAGATGAATACTTTACAGCCATTGGTACTGGTTTAATAGGCTCTCAATACTACTTATCTTGGACAATCAACAATTTATAATAACGGAAAAGAAAAATATAAAATGAAGACAATAAAATATATAGCTTTATCATTACTAACCTTAGGAATGATGAGTTGCGAGAATGAGCTCGTAGACGATTTAAGAGATAGAAATAGTGAGGAAGAGATAGGACCTCTTCCAGATTTAACTGCTGGTTCTGCTGACTTTTCAAATTTTGTTTCTTTAGGTGCTTCTTTTACAGCTGGTTTTACTGATAATGCACTTTTTATAGCAAGTCAACAGAATTCTTTCCCAAGTATAATGGCAGATCAATTTGCCAATGTAGGAGGTGGAAGTTTCACACAGCCTATGATGAGTGATAATTTTGGTGGTTTAGCTGTTGGTGGTACCAGAATTACTGACCCAAGATTGGTTTTTGGTGGTTCTGGACCTGTTCCTTTAGAATCTATTATTGGACCTGTAACTGTAAGTACTGATATTGCTTTAAATAATCCTTCAGGACCATTCAATAACCTAGGAATACCTGGAGCAAAAAGTTTTCATCTTGTAGCACCTGGTTATGGTAACTTAGCAAACTTCCCAGCTGCAGCCAACCCGTATGCTATTCGCGTAACGGGAAGTACACCAAATGCATCAATCTTGGAATTAGCGATGGCGCAAAACCCAACATTTTTTAGTTTGTCAGAAGTTGGTGGTAATGATGTTTTAGGATATGCTACAACAGGTGGTGATGGATCAAACCCAATCACACCAAGTGCAACTTTTGATGCTTCTTTAAACGCTATTGTTGCTGGTCTTACAGCTAATGGAGCTAAGGGTGTTATTGGTAATTTGCCAAACATCACCAGTTTACCACATTTTACAACTGTTCCTTACAATCCTTTAGATCCTTCAAACCCAGATTTTGGTCCACAAATACCTCTCTTAAATTCAATTTTTGGAGCTTTAAACCCAATTTTCTCAGCAGTTGATCCAAGTAGAGCTATAGTATTCTCTGAAACAGAAGCTAGTGCTGTTGTTATTAGAGATGAAAGCTTAGCTGATATTTCAGCTATAATTACCGCTCAATTGAATGCCAGTCCAACATTTCCTGCATTTATTGCTCAATTTGGTTTACCAGAAGCTGCTGCACCATTAGTTGCAAATCTATTGGGTGCTACTTATGGTCAAACAAGACAAGCTACAGAAAACGACTTATTTGTTCTACCAAGCTCTAGTATTATTGGTACAGTGAACGAGGCTAGCGTAGCTGCTTTAATGGGACAAGGTTTACCGCAAACTCTAGCAGCCCAATTTTCTGTAGAAGGAGTAAGCTTACCACTTGAAGATAAATGGGTACTGATTCCTTCAGAGCAAGATGAAATCGCTGTTGCAACTCAAGCATATAACGCAACAATATCATCTGTAGCAAGCAGTTATAATTTAGCTTTAGTTGACTTAAACTCTATACTAGTAGAAGCAGCATCAACTGGTGTACAATTTGATGATTATATTTTAACCTCAGATTTAGTTACTGGTGGTTTAGCAAGTTTAGATGGTGTTCATTTAACAGCAAGAGGATACGCATTAATGGCAAATAGTTTCCTTAAAGCAATAGATGCTACCTATGGTTCTAATTTTGAAGCCTCAGGAAATTTAGCTTCTGCAAGTGATTATCCTGTGGTCTACTCCCCAACATTACAATAAAAACTAATTCTATATATTTTAAAAAGTGTGTTCTTTTAGGGCACACTTTTTTTATGGAAAAAAGCTCGGAAAAATCACTTTTATTTTTAAATAAAAATATATCTTTGCAGCGCGAAAAACGAGCTGGTTTTTCATATTTAAATTATTGCAAAACAAAAACATATAAGTAATGTCAAAAGTTACAGGTAAAGTTGCACAGATTGTAGGTCCAGTTATCGACGTAGAATTCGGTACTGACGCAGAACTTCCAAAAATTTATGATTCTTTAGAAATTAAAAGACCTGATGGTTCTACTTTAGTACTTGAGGTACAATCTCACATTGGTGAAGATACCGTACGTACTATCGCAATGGATTCTTCAGATGGTTTAAGTAGAGGTACTGAGGTTACTGCAACTGGTGCGCCAATCCAAATGCCAATTGGTGATGATGTTTACGGACGTCTTTTTAATGTAATTGGTGATGCTATTGATGGATTAGGTGATTTACCAAAAGCTGGTGAAGCAGGTTTACCGATTCACAGATCAGCTCCAAAATTCGAAGAATTATCAACTTCAACTGAAGTTTTATTTACAGGTATTAAAGTAATCGATTTGATTGAGCCTTATGCTAAAGGTGGTAAAATTGGTTTATTTGGTGGTGCTGGTGTTGGTAAAACTGTATTAATTCAAGAGTTGATTAACAATATTGCAAAAGGTCACGGTGGTTTATCGGTATTTGCTGGTGTTGGTGAAAGAACTCGTGAAGGAAATGACCTTTTGAGAGAAATGCTTGAGTCTGGAATTATTAAGTATGGTTCAGATTTTATGCATTCTATGGAAGAAGGCGGATGGGATCT
The DNA here is from genome assembly GCA_002706045.1 of Flavobacteriaceae bacterium. GTDB lineage: Bacteria > Bacteroidota > Bacteroidia > Flavobacteriales > Flavobacteriaceae > Winogradskyella. The sequence continues at coordinate 970 of PAJL01000021.1, read as the reverse complement.
TCAAAAAGTTGACAAAACTGCAATGAAAGATTCTAAAGCAACTTTCGTATTCGGACAGATGAATGAGCCACCAGGAGCACGTGCTCGTGTTGCATTATCTGGTTTAACTATTGCAGAATATTTCCGTGATGGTGCTGGTGATGGACAAGGAAAAGATGTACTTTTCTTCGTAGATAACATCTTCCGTTTTACCCAAGCTGGTTCTGAGGTATCTGCACTTTTAGGTCGTATGCCTTCTGCGGTAGGTTACCAACCAACATTAGCAACAGAGATGGGTGCTATGCAAGAACGTATTACTTCTACAAAGAAAGGTTCTATTACATCTGTACAAGCGGTTTACGTACCTGCGGATGATTTAACGGATCCGGCTCCTGCAACAACATTCGCTCACTTAGATGCTACAACAGTATTGTCTCGTAAGATTGCTGAGCTTGGTATCTATCCTGCGGTAGATCCATTAGATTCTACTTCAAGAATTTTAACAGCAGACATCTTAGGGAATGAGCACTATGCTTGTGCACAGAGAGTAAAAGAGTTATTACAACGTTATAAAGAATTACAAGATATTATTGCTATCCTTGGTATGGAAGAATTATCTGAAGAAGATAAATTAGCTGTATCTAGAGCAAGACGTGTGCAACGTTTCTTATCACAGCCTTTCCACGTAGCTGAGCAGTTTACAGGTATACCAGGTGTATTAGTAGACATTAAAGAAACTATTAAAGGTTTTAACATGATTATGGATGGTGAATTAGATCACTTACCAGAAGCAGCATTCAACCTTAAAGGTTCTATCGAAGAAGCTATTGAAGCTGGAGAAAAAATGTTAGCTGAGGCGTAAACTAGTAATGAGATATGAGATATTATTGGTGAGAACTTCTAATTACTCAATACTCAATACTCAACACTAAAAAATATGTATTTAGAAATTGTATCACCAGAAGCCACTTTATTTAGCGGAGAAGTAACT
>PAJL01000020.1 GCA_002706045.1 Flavobacteriaceae bacterium | reverse complement strand
TGTTCGATATTGATGCTAACCTCAATAGGTTGGTTAAAAATATTGAACTGCTTAATTACATTAATCCGTTAAATATAGCTTCAGAAAAAAAGAAATTTTATTCTTCAAAATATAACTACGAGCCAGAGTTTAAGTATCCTAAAATGCGATTTAACGGATATAAATTGCATCGCTTATTTTTTTCGCAACGTTTAGAACGTATTGAAGATGATGATATCAGACAGCTCTACGAAGACATTATCTATGAATATTCTGGTTTAATTGAATGTATAGAGACTATTGGTCAAGGTCGTAAGTTTTATTTCAATAGTTTAAAAAGCTTTGGAACACCAACCGAAAAGGATATTGAGAACGCTAAGTTTATCCTGCGTTTTGATGATTCTGAATTTAATGAGGAAATGCTTCCGATGTATAATGCTGAAGAAGCTAGAGCTTATTTTGATGAGTTCTCTAAGCGTTATGATTTTGAATATAACATCAAAATATCGAATAACCTTTCTGCGGCAGCTATGGTGCTGAATAATACACAAACTTTAGTATTACGAAAAAGCCACAAATACAGTAAAAATCAATTAAAAGTATTGACAAATCATGAAATTGGTGTCCACATGGTAACCACATTCAACGGTTTGTCGCATCCACTGAAGGTGTTTTCTAACGGATTTCCAAATAATGTGGAGACACAGGAAGGTTTGGCGGTTTATTCAGAATTTATGAGTAATTGCTTAACTATTGAGCGNTTAAAAGANTTGGCTTTTAGAGTNATAGCTGTAGATAGTTTGAATAAGGGTTANGATTTTAGTGATACNTTTCATTTGCTACANAATCAGCACAAACTAAATAGAGATAAAGCATTTGCGATTACCTTGCGNGTGCANAGAGGTGGTGGNTTTACNAAAGANCATCTNTANCTTTCNGGTTTAAGAAACGTTTATAAATACGCTAAAAAAGGAAAAGATTTAGGTGTGTTGTTAACAGGAAAAGTAAGTCAGGATTATATTCCAACCATAAAGAAAATGCAAAAGCTTGGTTTGGCTTTACCTCCAAAGCATTTTACGGATGCTTATATTACAAATGATAATTCAAATCCAAATCTAGATTTTATTCTTAAAAGTTTAAAATAAATACTACGTATGACAGACTTCGTTTGTCGAAATTTAGAAGAAGAATTTAAACTTAAATAAAAGCCTCAAAGCTTGATGTTTTATAACTTTCAGTGTAACTGAACTATTAAAAAGTTAGACATGCTTTTCAATAGAATTTGATTCATTCCCTGCTAACGGAAGCTAGGCTCAAACTGTCATTATCTTGCTTTGAGGCTTAGTTTTTTCTGTCATTCAGAGCGAAGCGAAGCATCTTAAATTTTAGGATCATTGTTTTGACTTCGACAAGCTCAGTCTGACACAGGTGCTATAGGTTCACCCGTTTATATTTTGGAAACTTAACANAGTAAGAATGTTTTACCGTTTCTGTTTCACCTGGTTTAAGGTTTAGTATCCATTTTAGTATCCCTTTTTCATCATCATATTCTGAACTTCCTGTTTCAATATCATCTAGTTTTATGTCTTTATTTTGACTGATTGGAATGCGGTCATAAAGCGATAATTCAATATCAGATTGTTTATTGTTCTTAATTTCAATTTCNTAACCTTTGTAAATAANTTTATTGCTACCAATAAATGTNGTTTTCTTAAAATCGTTAAGCTGAGTACGCTTTACCACAATATTAGGNTCTACACCAAGAGAGATTGTTAGGCTATCTGTTGTAGCNCTTGGGTTGATATTNGTTTTTCCAGAATAGCTTCCTTCAAAATAGACGTTAGCTTCAGCAGGAAGCAAATTGTATTGNTCCCAATTTCCAATTTTAGCNGTTAANAATACATTTTCATTAAGAACAGGTGCCGCAAAATAGTTGTAGTTAGCAGGTACATCAAATTTGTCTATTTCAATAACTGTAACGTCTCCACCTGAAGGTATAGAATATTTTTTATTGATTTCAAAACGAGTGTTGGTGATTCCTGTTGCAACGGTATTTCCTAAGCCATTGGTTTTACTTTCTGAACCGTTCTTTAATGTTACAACAACAACACCTTTGGCACCTCGATTCCCATATATCGATGTAGCACCTGCATCTTTTAAGACTTGTAAACTTTCTATATCATCAGGGCTAATTATATTAAACTTATCTGATGTAATAGGAATACCATCTACAATAAATAAAGGTTCATTATTACTGTCAATAGATTCTACACCTCTTAAATTAACTGTAGTATTACCACCTGGTTGACCATTTTTGTTAACTATATTTAATCCCGCTACCTGACCAGAAAGAGCTTGCGCAAATTTAGAGTTCGGTCTGTTTCCATTAGCAACAATTACAACTTCATCTAATAACTGTATATCCTCATTTAAACCCACATTCATAATGCTAGAATGAATTGGCAGTTCTTCAGTCTGCATACCTACATAAGAATATACTAATGTGTTGCCTGACGTAGTTTGTAAACTGTAATTACCATCAAAATCGGTTTGCGTTCCATTAGAGGTTCCCTTTTCAATAATAGTAACACCAGGTAAAGGTAAACCATCAGCAGTAGAGGTAACCACACCAGATACAGTTTTTACAAGTGGATTGTATTTGTAATTATAGCTTTTTGTAGCACGTTGCGATTGGTAATTACTATAGCGATTAATGAAATTGAGATATTTAGGGTTAATGATAGGTTTAACGTTATTTGTGTTGGGATCGCTTGTAGATAACACTAAATTCACGTTATCCCAATCACAACCAGAACTCTGATAAACATGGGCTTTATATTCGAGATTTAAAGGACTGTTTATTTTTTCAGCTTTTAAATCATAAATAGGGAACCAACCTGCATTTTTTATATTGTAACTGATGTTTAAGTCTAACGTGGTATTGATGTCGCTATTGAGCTTAAGTGTTATTTCACCTGTTTGTATTTTTTCTTCAACGTTNAATTCAANAAGTTGTTTTCTTAAATCGTTTTGATTTTCTTCATGNTTAGCAATATTAGAATTAGANGCGTTGATTGCTTTTTTAAGNTCTGTAATTCTAGTTCNATAATACGTTGCGAAGTTTTTTAATTGTTCTAGACTAACNACTTCGGTTTCATTGCCCAANCTTTTNTTGCTTTGAATAAGNCTTATCTCTTCGTTATAACCAGCGANTAGCTCGTATTCNCTTTCAATTTTAGCATCAAGAGCTTTCATNTGGTCTTGCAACNCTGTTATGGAATCAGATTGTCTTTGCTTGGATAGATAATTAATTNCATAATTNATAGATAAAACAGAAGCATTTTTTAAGCCTGAAATNTGAATACTACTTTCTTCAATNTGTGNTGAAAGCCCATTAAAAGTNAATTCNGNAGTNCCAGATTTAAGATTTACNGTCGATGTTCTATTGATTTCCGCTCCATCTAAATAAACTGTAACATCTGTTATATTACTTTTTTGCTGNNCTATTACTATTTGNGATATGATAAAGAATAAAAAGAGTAGTTGTTGGTTTTTCATGATGTCTTTAAATTTTGGTTTTATCCAAAACTATTAGGGAATCAACTATTACTAAACTATAAATGAGTAACATGATTATATAGAGTAGTGAAGTCGGCTTATGAATTAGTTAAAAATGTAACTCATGGGTATTTTTTACATGTTAACATATTTTAACAGTTATAAATGACTTATATCGAATTTTTTATTTGAAGAAGGCAATCATTTATAAATTTGAACCAACAAAAATGTGCTATTAACCAATTCGTTAATATCCCTCTAAAGTAAACGAATTGAAATTAAATTTTTTGTTTAAAATTAGTTTTAAGTAAGTTGTTAATTTAGAAAAGCCCTTTTAAATTGTTTTAAAAGGGCTTTTTCTATTCTAAAAATTTAGATTTAAGTTCTGGTGTAGGGATCATACAAGATTCATTTTTTCCAAACCATTGATATCGGTTTCTGGCCACATAATCATAAACCCAATTTCTAATAAAAGTCGGTACAATAAAAAAGATAGTCATTAAATTATTTGGAAAACCTAAATGTTTAGCAACATGTAACGCTGCAGAAGATTTATATTTTAATGTGCTTTTCTTTGGATTGTAAAGCAAAATAGAGTCTACTGCATCTGTATTTACATTAAAATGTGCAATAATTTCTTTACCAATAGCACTTTGTAGAGGCGCAAAAAGAAATTGATCCTTTTTATCTCTTTTTATAACATACAAAACACTGCTGTTACATAGATTACATACACCATCAAAAAGTATTAATTGTTTATCCTTAGGAACTTTAACATTCATAACATAAAATTAAACTTTTTTAGCTTCCACCAATTCTAAAAGATCTAAGCTAACATTTGTTGTAAATAAGCCATAGTTTACTATAGCTTTTCCTTTTTCAATAGTGTCAATACTACCAACAGCTTTACCATCTTGCATACGAACTCTATCACCAATTTTTAAAGTCGGTTTAGGTGGCTCAGGTTTCTGTTGTTCTATCTTTTTAGCTTCTTTTTTCTTTTGCCTAATGACTTCAACTTTCTTTTCGGCTTCCTTTTTTATTTTGGTTTCCTTAGCTTTTTCAGCACGTTTTTGTTTTGCCGATAGTTTTTTTCGTTTTGAATTTTCAATCTGAACTAAGCGAAATAGTTCAGCCATAAGCTCTCTCTTCTTTTTATTTTCAAAATATTTTTCAGAAAGATCATTGACTTTTTGGCCCAGATAAATTAAACGTTGATTACTGTCATATAATTCCTGAAAACTTTCTAGCTTCTTTTGAACTTTAGCATTAACTTCTTCAAGTTTATCTGCTTCAGATTGCTTTTTCTTTTCATTTTCTTTTAGAGAGCGTTCGGTTTTTTCGAGCTTACTACGTTCTTTTTGAAGTTTAGCTATTGTAGCATCAAATCGTACTTTACCACGTTCAATTTTCTTTTTCGATTTGTTGATTAAACTGTAAGGAATGCCGTTTTTTTGCGCAACTTCAAAAGTAAAAGAACTACCTGCTTGTCCTGTTACCAACTTGTACATGGGCTCTAAGCTTTTTTCGTTAAAAAGCATATTAGCGTTTTGCATATGAGGCAACTCATTTGCTAGAAGTTTTAAGTTGGAGTAATGGGTTGTGATAATACCAAAAGCACCACGTTCGTAAAATACTTCTAAAAATGTTTCTGCCAAAGCACCACCTAATTCTGGATCACTACCTGTACCAAACTAATCAATTAAGAACAATGTTTTGTTATTACATTTTCTTAAGAAATAATTCATCTGTTTTAGACGATAACTGTAGGTACTTAAATGATTTTCTATAGACTGATTATCTCCAATATCACTCAGAACCCTATCAAAAATACAAACCTTACTACGTTCATGAACAGGAATAAGCATACCACTTTGTAACATAGCTTGTAACAAGCCAACCGTTTTTAAGGTAATACTTTTTCCACCAGCATTAGGTCCAGAGATTACTATAATGCGGCTTTCTTTATCTAGAGCAATAGTTTGAGGATAGGTTTCTTCGTTCTTTGCTTTATTGTTTAGATAGAGTAGCGGGTGATAAGCATCTCGTAAAAATAAACTACGTTCTTCTGTGATTTCAGGCAAAATAGCATCCATACGATTAGCGTATTTTGCTTTTGCTGAAATGATATCGATTTGGGTTAAAAACTCTTGATAGGTTTTTAAAAGTGGTGAGAAAAGACGAATGAAGTCTGTGAGTTCTTTTAGAATTTTAATGACTTCTTCCTTTTCCTCATATTCTAAATTATTTAGCTCTCTAGAATATTGTAATGTCGTTTCGGGTTCTATATAGACAATACTACCTGTTTTGCTACCACCCATTATAGCACCTCTCACTTTTCTGCGATACATCGCTTTTACGGCTAAAACACGTTTGTTATCTACAACAGACTCGCGGATATCGTCAAGATAATCTAGGTTGTGATAAGTGTTTAGTGCAGAAGTGAAGCTGCTATTAATCTTTGTTTTGAGTTGATTTATTGATTTTCTTAGCTCTGAAAGTGTAGGTGAAGCATCGTCCTTTATCTCACCAAATCGATCAACAACTGCATCTACTTGATCTATGAGAGCAGTAATAACCTCAATGGAATTACTTTGTTGGTAAAGATTAGGATAGTATTCTTCAAACTTTTCTAGAAACTTTAAAATAGAATTAACAGTAAGAGAGATACTCACTAATTTTTGTAAGCTTGGAACTTCAAGATAAGTGTTTTCAATCTTTAACAGTTTTAGCTCTTTGGTTATTGCATCAAATCCATGATTGGGAATTCTATTTTCATTTTGAAATGATGACAGATATTCATTAACATATTTCAATTCAAGTTGAATTTGCTCTACGGTAGGAAATGGTATAATGCCCAAAGCAGCATCCTTACCTAATTCGGTAGAACAATGTTCGCTAACTTGTTTTAAAACTGTAAAAAACTCTAAATCCTTTAAGGTTTTTTCATGAATGTTTATCATCTATCGCTTTCGTATTTTGAGATGCAAATTTAAGTTAATTGTTAGGATATGCCTAATACAAATATCTTAGGTTATAATTGACGTTTTTATACTTATAACATTACTTCTATAATTGTTATTTTTGATAAATTTTAATGGAGTAATGAACGTAGATATTCACCAAAGCTGGAAACCTTATTTAGAACCTGAATTCAATAAACCTTATTTTAAAACTTTAGTTGAATTTGTAAAACAAGAGTATAACACTCACAAATGCTTTCCTAAAGGTTCAGAGATATTTAATGCGTTTAACCATTGTCATTTTGACGATGTTAAAGTTGTTATTATAGGACAAGATCCTTATCATGGCATCGGTCAAGCTAATGGGCTTTGCTTTTCAGTAAATGAAGGGATTGCGCATCCACCATCTTTAATTAATATCTTTAAAGAAATAGAACAAGACTTGGGTGTAACTTATCCTAAAAGTGGAAATCTAGAGCCTTGGGCAGATCAAGGAGTATTATTGTTAAATGCAACTTTGACTGTAAGAGCACATCAAGCAGGAAGTCATCAAAATAAGGGTTGGGAGCAATTTACAGATGCTGTTATTAAGCTTATTAGTGATAACAGAAATAATGTAGTTTTCTTGCTTTGGGGAGGATTTGCTAAAAAGAAGAAAAAATTAGTTGATACAGAGAAACATTTTGTTTTGGAAACAGGTCATCCTTCACCTTTGAGTGCCAATAGAGGTTATTGGTTTGGTAATAAACATTTTAGTAAAACTAACTCCCTGTTGGAGCAAGTTGGCCAGTCTGCAATTGAGTGGAAACTACAGTAGTTGGTTTGTTCTGCTTAATAACTAGAGGCTTCTTATTCTTAACTACTTTAGAAGTTTTGTTACAACTAAAGATTAACAATAAAAAATTAAGAGCAACTAAGGAGGATAGGACCAATATAATTGTAATGACCATAGATTGATGAGTTGATTTACTTTAACATAGCTATAACAAATTTAAATAAAAAATTGACATCCTGAAAGTTATAGCTGAAAACCACCCAATTTTAACAGTTATATAATTTGTAAAACCTTTAGGAAACACTAATAACACTATTGTTACTCTAAGTTTTTAGAGTAATTCTAAATTTCATGAACCAAATCCGAATAACCAATCTTTTCTGGAATAATATTTAAATCAAAAAGTTGATTTTGGATGTTTTTTATCGTTTTCTTATCTATTACGGTTTGTGACCATTCGGTTAACGACAACCACTCTTTAACGTCTTCTAATTCTTGCTCGTAACGGTTAGCAATGGTTTTGTCAATGCTAGGAATAGATTTAAAATCTGCTGTGGTATTATTGATAATGTCTAAAATAACTTTAAGGTCATCTTCATTATTATCTATAAATTCTTGTCTAACAGCAATAACAAAACAAGGCCAAGGAGAAGGGCAGTTACCAATTCTTCTAAATGTACCATCGTCTACCAAAGGTTTAGTAGTGAATTTCTCCCACATGAAGTAGTCAGCGTCTTCTTCTGTTAACCCTTTAACAGCTCCATCGAGATTTTTGATGACTTCAAATTTTAAATCCTTTTCTAAATCCCAATCGTTATTTTTTGCATTGACGTAAGCCATAAGGTGAGAGCCGGAACCATATCTGCTTATGGCAGCTCTAGTGCCTTTAATATCATCAATAGTATTGAATTTTGAATTATTAGCAACATGAATACCCCAAATCAAAGGACTCTCAACAAAAGTTTGAACTATTTTTGATGGGTTACCATCTATTATATCTGCTATAATTCCTTCGGTTAAAATTACTGCTATATCAATATCTCCATTACGCAAACCTTTACACATTTCGCCTGTTCCTCCATAATAATCATGCCAGCGTAGGTTAATGTCTTCTGCTTTATATTCACCATTCTTTAGTGTTAAGTACCATGCTAAATTAAAGTGCTCTGGTACACCACCAATATTTACTTTTTTCATTGTGCTGAATTTCTTTCAGTGCTTTCCGTGAAAGTGGAATAACACTATATGTTTACTATGCGTTCTAGCGCATATACAATTAATTTTTCTACTGTTTTCTTTGGGTCTTTGCTAAAATCGCCAGTAGCTCTATTAGCAATTATAGCGTTCAGGGATAATGCTTCGTGCCCTAGTAATTTTGAAAGTCCATATATTACAGAGGTTTCCATCTCAAAATTTGTGATTCTAAAGTCTTTGTAATTAAAATTATCTAATTTAGAATTTAAATCAGGATCATGAAGTGGTAATCTTAAGACGCGTCCTTGAGGTCCATAGAAACCACCAGCTGTACCTGTCATACCTTTGAATATTTTATCACTTTCAAAATACTTTTCAAGATACTTACTATTGTTTATAATGATTGGTCGTGCTTTATTTTTGTCCCAATTAGTATGCGTTATAAAAGCATCTTCAATTTCAGGATTGCTTATACCTTCTATTTGATAAAAGTGAAGCATCCCGTTAACATCAAGTCCGTGTGTGCTTAGTAAAAATGCATCAACTGGAATATCTTGCTGTAAAGAACCAGAAGTTCCTATTCTAATGATATTTAAACTTGTGAGTTCAGTTTTTGGTTTTCTGGTTTTAAGATCTATATTAACTAAAGCATCTAATTCGTTGAGAACAATATCAATATTATCAGGTCCTATACCTGTTGAAATTACAGTAATTCTTCGGTCTTTATAGTATCCTGTTTGTGTTTTGAATTCTCTTTTTTGAGTACTGAATTCAATACTATCAAAATGTTTTGTAATCTTTTCAACTCTATCTTGGTCACCAACAAAAATTATTGTGTCTGAAATATCTTGAGGCTTCAAATTGAGATGGTAAACACTTCCATCAGGATTTAAAATTAATTCTGAATCTTTAATTGGCATTTACGATAGTTTTTACAAGTTTATTTTGCTCTATGCTAAATTGATATTCCAAACGATTTACTCCACCGTAAAACATATCATTATTAATCTCAGAAGCATAATTATGTCTATTAAAAAGAGCTTCATGACCTTTTCTATTTAACACCAATCCATTCTGGGTTATATCATAAAATATGGAAAGCTTTTCTATAATGCGATGAAATTGTGTGTCGCCGAAACCATAATAGCCTTGGTAGTTTAAAGCATATCCTAGTAAATGATGAACAGATTTTATATCATTTTCTTTTATGATTTTTAGAATATTTTGTTCTATGATTCCTAAACCATTGTTTTGATATGGAAAACGTTGCAAATGCGCCTTTAGACAGTTACTCATGTACTTAAAGCTAGATTCTTTGACGATGTAAGGTTTTAAAATGTTGTGATCTTTGCCACAATAAGTACGCCATAAAGCAATGGCTAAATCAATATCGTCTTTAGTCAATCGTATTTTATTCTTGTAATGACTTTTTAATTGTGCAGGACTTAATTCTGGTAAACCTTTCAAGCTTTTTTCACCTTCTACACGTCCACTACAAATAAGATATAGAGGTTTTTTTATTTCTTTTTGATGAATTAAATTGATAACACCTAGAAGGTTGATATGACAAAATAAGTCATATTCAAACCACAGATTGATTTCATCGTATTTTTCGACTTTATCCAACTTTGATAATTCTCTTCTAAGAGCTGATTTATCGACTTCAATATCATAATATTTCTTCAAGAATTTGGTTCTAATATTGAAGAATTCATCTGAATTTATAGCTGGAATTGTAGGACCTTCACATAGCATTTCTTGCCATGTTAAAATATCCTCTTTAAAGTCTAATTCTCTTAGGTAATCTGTTAAAGCACTACCATTTGTAATATGCAAACAATTTTCACTCATATATTAACCACCAACACGTTTTACGTTAAACCCTTTTTCTTTTAAAATAGCCATGATTTTATCTCTNTAATCCCCTTGAATGATGATTTTATCATCTTTAAAACTTCCACCAACACTAAGTTGAGTTTTTAAATCCTTNGCTAATTTTTTGAAATCTTCNGTGGCTCCATTATAGCCTTCTAAAATGGTAATTGGTTTGCCTTTGCGCTTTTCGTATTTGCAAATAATTGGGTCGTCTTGCAACCATATATCACTTTGTTCTTCCTTTTCTTCAGAAGGTTCGGGAACATGATCTGGGAATAGGTTTTTTAATTGGTCTTGTAAATCCATCTGTGTTCAATTATTAGTTTTCAGTCTTCAGTATTTAGCACTTTGGCTTAATAGACTGGCAACTATTTCTTTATAAGTCCAAGTTCAATTAAACGCTCAGTTAAAAATTCNCCAGCAGTAATATCGCTATANAGTTTAGGATTGTCNTCATCTACACAACTTTCTAAAACATCAAGTTTCATTTCGCTGATAGGNTGCATAAAGAAAGGGATAGAGTAACGAGAAGTACCCCAAAGTTCACGAGGTGGATTAATAACTCTATGGATTGTAGATTTTAATTTATTGTTGGTGTGTCTAGATAACATATCTCCAACATTTATCATTAATTCGTCTGGTTCAGCAATAGCGTCTACCCATTCGCCATCATGGCGTTGCACTTGTAAGCCTCGTCCTTGTGCACCCATCAAAAGTGTTATTAAATTAATATCACCATGCGCTGCAGCTCTAACAGCATTTTTAGGTTCTTGGGTAATTGGAGGGTAGTGGATTGGTCTTAAAATTGAGTTACCATTATGAATGTAATTATCAAAATAAGTTTCTTCTAAACCTAAATATAAAGCTAAAGCTCGTAAAACATATTTTGCTGTTTTTTCAAGCATTTGATAGGTTTCTTTACCTACTTTATTGAATTCAGGTAATTCTTTTACTTCAACATTTTCAGGATATTCTTTTCTGCGTTCTTCATCATCTTCTACATATTGCCCAAAGTGCCAAAACTCCTTTAAATCACCCTCNTTTTTACCTTTNGCNCTTTCTTTTCCAAAAGACACATAACCACGTTGACCACCAATTCCAGGAATTTCATAACTTTCTTTGGTTTCTAATGGTAGATTAAAAAAGTTTTTCACCTCTCCATAAAGTCTATCTACTAGTTCATCATTTAAAAAATGACCTTTTAAAGCTACAAAACCTATATCTTCATAAGCTTTTCCTATTTCATCTATAAATTTTTGCTTTCTTTTAGGATCGTCAGAGATGAAATCCTTTAAATCTACACTAGGTATTCTATCCATTGGATTTGTTTTTATTTTTTTAGACAATATACAAAGGTAATTAAAATAGCGCTAAAAATATTAGGTCGGATTTATATACAATTTAGAGTCTGTTCTACATTATTGAAGCAATTTTATTTACATTTGAAACTTTACAGAAAGAATATTCTATGCCTACAATTACAAAAAGCAATATAGATTACGATAAGAGAAATTTGACAGATAAGAGCTTATTAAAGCTTTATTACAACATGTTGAAACCGAGACTTATTGAGGAGAAAATGCTTATTCTTTTACGTCAAGGTAAAATTTCTAAATGGTTCTCTGGTATTGGGCAAGAAGCCATTTCTGTAGGTGTTACAATGGCTCTAAAGCCTAGTGAATATATTCTGCCAATGCATAGAAATCTAGGAGTTTTTACAACAAGAGAAATTCCTTTACATAGATTATTTTGTCAGTGGCAAGGTAAAGCTAGTGGCTTTACAAAAGGGCGTGATCGGTCTTTCCATTTCGGGACTCAAGAATATAACATTGTAGGTATGATATCTCATTTAGGACCTCAATTAGGAGTTGCTGATGGTATCGCACTAGCTAATATTTTAAAGAATAATGGTCAGGTTACAGCTGTTTTTACAGGCGAAGGAGGTACAAGTGAAGGAGATTTTCATGAAGCGTTAAATGTNGCTTCAGTATGGCAATTACCNGTGCTCTTTTGTATAGAAAATAATGGTTATGGTCTTTCCACNCCAACTAANGANCAATACAACTGTAGGCATTTGGCCGATAGAGGTAGNGGTTANGGTATAGAATCTTTTGTATTNGATGGAAATAACATCATAGAAACTTANACTAAGGTTAAAAAACTAGTTGAAAGTATTAGAAAACGNCCTAGNCCAATTTTGATAGAATTNGAAACTTTTAGAAGACGAGGACATGAAGAGGCNAGTGGTACAAAATATGTTCCTGAGGACTTAATGCAAGAATGGGAAGCTAAAGATCCTATTGAGAATTACCGNAGTTATNTATTCAGTAAAAAAGTGCTTAATACTGAAATTGATGAGCAATATATTTCTGATATNAAGGCTGAAATTGATACNGCTTTGGAGTCTGCNTTTGCAGAATCAGATATAATTCCTGATGNAACTANTGAGTTAAATGATGTTTATAAANCATTTGATTATAAGGATTATAANCCAAATAGTACTACAAATGAAATAAGATTGGTAGATGCTGTTTCTGAAGGTTTAAAACAATCCATGGAAAAGCATAAAGACTTAGTGATAATGGGACAAGATATTGCTGAATATGGNGGTGTNTTTAAAGTNACAGAAGGTTTTNTTANTCGNTTTGGTAAAGAACGTGTACGNAANACACCAATATGCGAATCCGCTATTGTTGAAGTNGGAATGGGATTGTCTATTTCAGGAATGAAAGCAGTTGTAGAAATGCAGTTTGCTGANTTTGTGACTTCNGGTTTTAATCCTATCGTAAATTATCTNGCAAAATCTCATTANAGATGGCAACAGCANGCNGATGTTGTNGTACGNATGCCTTGTGGTGCAGGTGTTGCTGCAGGTCCATTTCACTCTCAGACCAATGAAGCTTGGTTTACAAAAACACCTGGTCTTAAAGTCGTTTATCCAGCTTTTCCATATGACGCAAAGGGACTATTAGCAACAGCTATTAATGATCCTAATCCAGTGCTGTTTTTTGAACACAAGGCGCTCTACAGAAGTATAAAACAAGAAGTTCCTACGGATTATTATACGCTTCCGTTTGGGAAAGCATCACTACTAAAAGAAGGAAATCAAGTTTCTATTATTACCTATGGAGCTGGTGTACATTGGGCTTTAGAAACTTTAGGAAACAACCTATCAATTTCAGCAGATTTAATTGATTTAAGAACTCTAAATCCTTTAGATAAAGAAACCATTTTCAATTCGGTAAAGAAAACAGGTAGAGCTATCATTCTTCAAGAGGATTCTATGTTGGGTGGAATTGCAAGTGATATATCTGCTATGCTTATGGAGGAATGTTTTCAATATTTAGATGCTCCTGTTAAGCGTGTCGCAAGTATGGATACACCTATTCCATTTATTAATCAGCTTGAAAATCAGTATTTAGCTAAAGGTAAGTTTGAATCTGCACTGAAAGAACTACTTTCGTACTAATTTTTTAAAATCACAAAACATGTCTAATTGTCATTGCAACAGGTTGTTGTAATGAAATTTTGACATGTATTTATCTTTGATTCTGCCAATTTTTGTGATGGCATTTTTTTTGAATAATGTTGGGAAAATTGATGTTTAATTTAAAATATAAAACTAATGAGCAATTTAATCCCAACTGTTAAGAGAAATGGTAGTGATAGAAATTCTAAATTAGGTTTTAGAACATTACCAAGCATATCATCATGGATGGATGATATAATTAACGAAAATTTTGGAAATGAATTTTTATCTAATTTCAATACTGGTATTACTTTACCAGCAGTGAATGTTTTAGATAATGACAATGAATATGTTGTAGAAATGGCCATACCTGGAATGAAAAAATCTGATTTCAATATTAATGTTGAAAATGACGTTTTATCAATTTCGGCAGAGTCCAATATCGAAGAAGAAGAAACCAAAGAAAATTATACAAGACGTGAGTTTGGTTATTCTTCATTCAAACGAACATTTTCATTACCTAAAACTGTAGAAACAGATAAAATTGAAGCTAAGTACGAAGACGGTTTACTAAATGTAGTATTACCAAAACGTGATGAGGCTAAGAAAAAACCTTTAAAACAAATTGAAGTTTCATAATTAATATGTTTTAAAGATTAAAAGGTCAGCAAGTGCTGACCTTTTTTTTATGTTTATACTTAATATGTGCATTATTTAGATTGGTAGATATAATAACTCAATTAGTATATTCGATTTTGAAAAAAACAATTAACTCATTTGTTTTGTAGTGCATAGATTTTAAGGTGTTCAATTATTTAAAATTTAGTTTATTAGATTTTTAGTTAAAGATACTATCTGGTTTTAGTTAAAATATTCTTAAATATTCTATAAATGCTTACTTTTGCACTCTATTAAAAATCCCAATTATGAAATTTAAATTATTATTTACTTTTTTATTTACTTGTGCTTTTGGTTTTTCCCAAGTCATACCCGATGAAGTAAAACCTCCAAGTTGGAACCTAGAAGAGTTACCAAATGTCAAACCTCATAAATTAGCATCTTTTAATCTTAAAAAATTACAAGAAGAAGATAAAATTAATGACAAAGACAAGTCTAAACCATGGAGATTTGGTCATGATATTTATGTAGATCACGACTTTAACGAAGTAGGAAAATGGACAACTTTAGATAATGGTGACCGAATTTGGAGAATGTCCTATACATCAGAAGGAGCTTTAACATTAAATTTTATGTTTGATATTTTTAAAATTCCTGAAGGAGCTAAACTTTACGTTTATAATGATGAGAAAACGGATTTACTACGTCCTTTTACCCATCATAACAATAATCCTGAAGAAGTTTTAGGAACTTGGTTTGTTGANNNNAACAAAGCTTGGATTGAATATTATGAACCAGCTAATGCGGTTGGAATGGCAAAATTAACTGTAGGTTCTGTTGTTCATGGCTATCGTACTGCTGAAACTTATCAGAAAAATTTAGGTGATTCAGGTGATTGTAATCATGATGTAGATTGTGATATTACTCCAACTTCAGATCCTTTTGAAATTAATACAAGAAAAGAGGAGGTTAAAAAGGCTGCTGGAATGCTTTTAACCGGAGGTTTTTCATTTTGTTCTGGTACTTTAGTTAATAATACAAATAATGATGGAACACCTTATTTCTTAACAGCTAATCACTGTGGAGGAGGANAAGGATCTTGGGCATTCAGATTTAATTGGAGAAGTCCTAATCCTTCGTGTGGTACTACTGCTAATAGCACAAATGGGGCATTTAATCAAACAGTAAGTGGTGCAATTCTCAGAGCTGCAAGTGATGAGTCAGATATGGAGTTGGTTGAAATAACTGACCCAACATTTTTTAACAACAATCCAGATGTTGTATGGGCAGGTTGGAACAGATCAACAACACAGTTGCCTTCAGTAAATTTTGGAGTTCATCATCCGAGTGGTGATATACAAAAAACATGTAGAGATGATGATGGGGCTACACGTATAACTACTGGTTTTAATGGCAATGGTGCTGCTAAAATGTGGAGAATAGCCGATTGGGATTTAGGAGTTACAGAGGGAGGTTCATCAGGTTCAGGTTTGTTCAATGAGAATGGACATTTAATAGGTATGCTATCAGGTGGTAGTGCTGCTTGTGCAGGAATTAATGACAATGGTGGTTTTGATATTTATGGTCGTTTTGGTGTTGCTTGGGATTTTGGAAGTTCTACTTCTTCAAGATTAAAAGAGTGGTTAGACCCTTCGGATTCTGGAGTAATAGAATTGGGTATATACCCAGCATTAGAAACTTATGACATTGATGCTAGGGTAACCGCAGGTTCAGGCAATAGTTCAGAAATTTGTGGTGAGGATTTTTCACCTCAGGTTACGTTGACCAACTTAGGAAACCTTAATTTAACTTCGGCAGTGGTCTCTTATTATTTGGATACGGAAGCACCTACAACCATAAATTGGACTGGTAATTTGGCTAGTGATGGTTCTGTTGTTGTTGCTACACCAACTTATAGTGGATTAACTGTAGGCTCTCATTCATTTACTATAAATGTTACCAATCCTAATTCAACCATAGACGAAAATACATCTAACGATAATTTTGTTTTTAATTTTCAAATATCTCCATCTTTTTCAACAACCTCATTAGTTTTAAATTTATTGACAGATGAATTTGGAGATGAAACCTCTTGGGAATTTGTAAATAGTTCTGGTACTGTGGTAGCGAGTGGTCCGACTTTTAGTTATGCTGATGAGACATCTTATGTTGAAAATATTACAATTCCTACCTTTTCTGAATGCTATACATTTACAATATATGATGATTATGATGACGGTATGTGTTGTGATTATGGAATAGGAAGCTATAGTTTAGAAGATGAAAATGGCACAGTGATTATTTCTGGTGGTGATTTTGGTTCTTCCGAGTCCATTACTTTTAATGTACTAGACCCTCTTAGCGTTGATGAATATGGTTTAGAAAATTATATTTCTTTCTATCCTAATCCTGTAAATGATGACTTAAGTATAACAGTGAGAGAATTGAATGATAATATAGATTATGAAGTATTCAATATGTTAGGACAAACCATCTCTAAAGGAAATTTAGTACCAAATAACACTAATAATATCAATATGACTAATTACCAGTCTGGTGTTTATTTTGTGAAACTATCCACTTTAAATAGCTCATTTACTAAGAAGATAATGAAGAACTAAGATTGCAATCTTAAGAATATAAAAAAAGTCAGTTTCATTTTTTTGGAACTGACTTTTTAATTTTCTGTGTGTTTAGCTGATTGTATCTCACATTTTAATGTTTTCTAGGTCATCATCTAAACTATTAGATGTATTGACAATTTTAGATAAAGTTTTCATGATTNTTTGATTTTTTGATTGATGTTTTACTACAACTATCTNTANCGTCTTTTACTATTCCAAGTGTAGCTTTTTGTGTCTGTTGTTGTACCTGATAAATGGTTACTGTTTAATGTTCTCATGATTTTTGTTTTTTAATTGATTTACACTTAATAGACGATGGATTTATAAAAATGTTACAGATTCTAGTTTCTAAACTATTGATTTAACAGATTTTAACTTTAATCAGTATATTTATCTTTATGAAGATTATATATATCATACTATTATTAGTAGTATTCATTAGCTGTAATAAACAAGTAGAAAAGCCTTGCTATAATAAAAATTTAGATGTTACAGCAACGGCTTACAACTCTTTAGTTTATCAGACCAGCTCAAATCCTCATATTACGGCCTTTGGTGATAGTTTAAAACCAGGTTTGAGATATATCGCAGTTTCAAGAGATTTAATAGATTCTGGTCTTATACATAATACTGAAGTTAAAATTGAAGGTTTTGATAGTCTGTACATCGTAAAAGATAAAATGAATAGACGCTACCGAAAACGTATCGATATTTACATGGGAACCGACGTGAAAAAAGCAAGAAATTGGGGCAAAAAGAAAGTGAACATTCAGTACTGCTTAAAACCGAAAGATACCTTATCTAATTAGGTCGTTTTACAGCAACTTCAGAAACTATAAATGGATATGCTTTTTTTATATTTTCTAACTCTTCACCTGATAATTCTTCAGGACTCTTATTGAACTTCATTTTGGCATATTTAATTCTTAAGTTGTAATAAGCTCTGGTTATTTCGTCTTGTACGACAATAAAAGCTTCATATTTAGTTAAAGCATCGTGACTCAAAGAAATTACAGCATCTTTAGGATGGTCAGATGAGTTTGATAATTTTTCACCTGAACAGTAATCACACTTATCCGAGCCATTATTATCCACAAATGATTCTACTAAATCTTCTATAGCTTCAAGGTTTACAATTTCCTCGTTAACCATGATTTCCTGTTTATCGTTAAGGGCTATTCTTAACAAATTCCGTTCGGGAATATCTTTAGTACAATCTCCTGTTTCACAAATTCGAGGTAGTTGTCTTAAAATGCCTTTATCGGCAGAAATAGTTGTGGTTACCAAAAAGAAAATTAGTAACAAAAAGGCAATGTCTGCCATAGATCCTGCATTGACCGTTGCAGAATGTCGTCTAAATGATTTCATAATATAATTATTTAAATGTTAATATTTTATGAAACACAATAACAGTACCAATCTTGTTAAATGTTGTTAACAATTCATTCTATAAACCTTTATAATATGTTATTTTTGCAAAATTAATTCAATAGGAAAAGAGCTACATGTCAACCCAAACTAAAATGCAACAAGATTCTACAACGGAAAAGCGTCTTTACGATTACCAAGTTAAAGATCTTAACCGCATTTTTGATGTTATGTATGAAGAGTCCGATGACTTTAACCTTCTGTACCAATTACCTACAGGTGGAGGGAAAACAGTCATTTTCTCTGAAATAGTAAGACGCTATATTGAAAAACACAACAAAAAGGTCGTTATACTAACGCATCGTATAGAGCTTTGTAAACAAACATCTAATGTGTTGTCTGGCTTTAATGTTAAAAATAAAGTCATTAACAGTAAAGTGAAAACTTTACCAGATCAAGATGACTATCAGTGTTTTGTGGCAATGGTAGAAACACTAAACAATAGGCTTTCTGATAAGGATTTTGAATTAAAAAACATTGGTCTTGTTATTATTGATGAAGCACATTATAATTCATTTAGAAAACTATTCAAGTTTTTTAAAGCGTGTTTTATTCTTGGTGTTACCGCAACTCCGTTGAGCAGCAACATAAAGCTACCAATGAAAGACAACTACGATAAACTCATTGTTGGTGATGATATATCTACACTTATAAAAAATGGCTTTTTAGCTGATGCTGAGTTCTATCATTATGATGTTGGTTTAACAAGTCTTAAAATTGGAATTAATGGTGATTATACCGTAAAGTCTTCAGAA
>PAJL01000019.1 GCA_002706045.1 Flavobacteriaceae bacterium | reverse complement strand
GGTTTTAGTTAACCTAGCACCAAGAGAATTACGAGGAGTAGAAAGTCAAGGTATGATTTTAATGACCGAAGATGAAAGTGGTAATTTAGTATTTGTAAACCCTGATATTGAAGGTGTTTCTAACGGATTGAAGATAAGTTAGGTTTTCTTTTTTTAATCAATAAGTCGTTTTAAGCACACCATTGAGCCAATAGCCCTTACTGGTTATTTGCTTTTCGTTGTTTACATAAACACCTAGGCCATTACGCATTCCACTTGTAAAATTGCCATAATAGGACATGCCTGTACTTTGGTAATATTGCACACCTTGACCTGTGAAATTTTTGTTGCTTATTTCACCAATATAACTATCACCTGATGACCAACCATAAGCACCGACTTTATCTATTTGTCCGTTAGTAAAAAAACCGACATAAGTGTCTCTATTTGAAAATTGATAAAACCCAAATCCGTTGATACAGTTACCTATACAATTACCGTTAGCACGTTTATTTTTAAAATCTGCAGTTATCATATTTCTTGTTTGCTTTCCATTTTCGTAGTAGCCAGCTTGCAGAATCTCTCCACCTTTTTTTAGATAACCATAACCGTTAAAAGTGCCATTCTTAAATTCGCCAATATAATATTCCTTTCTATCGTACCAAGTAAACATTCCAAAACCGTTTCTAAAGCCATCAACAAAATGACCTTCGTAATAATTGGCATTATCGTTAAAGGTTTGCTTTCCAAAACCATTAGCTTTTCCATTTTTAAAAAAGCCCTTTAGAATATACTCATCTGTTTTTACCTCACCATAACCATCAGTACAATTACCAGATAGACAGGTTGATGTTTTAGTTGAAGACTCACTGTTTGTTTTTGCTATTTGATAGGTGTCCGTTGCTTTATTGTATTTTCTTCCTGGTTGAACGGTTTCCTTTTCGGCAATTTTTAAGTTTGGGAAGTAGTAAAGCGGCTCTTTGTTTTTAAAAAGCACAAAATCATTATTGTTGTAAGCGAAACTGTACTCTGAATTTTTTAAAGCCATTCCTTTTTCAGCAAAAATTTTTGCTTCATCATTTATGATGAAGAAAATATTATCCTCAGATTGTAATTCTTCTAATGGATAAAAAAAATACTTTTCATTAGGATTCATTTTTAGATAAAACGTTTTATCCAAAAATTCATCATAGCAAATAAGGTTATTGAATTGGTTATAAACTTTTAAGCTATTATTTCTTAAATACATTCTATTTGAAATACTAATGCCCTTATGGAATAAATAATATGAGTTTTCAGTACTTTGTAGATAGGTAGCTGTATTTAGGTATATGGTTTCAAAAACCTGCTTTTTACCAGATTTTGATTCTTCAAGCGCGTTACGAATAATCATGTAGTTTTCCTGAAAAGGATTGTAAACCATGACATCTGCTTTATTAATTAAACGAGTACTTAAAAAAGTTACTGGTTTGTTGTTTATGTATATTTTACAGTTGGACATAGGCCCTATTCCCCAAGGACTTTTGGTATAAATAAGGGATAACTCTGGTTTATTTTTAATTTCACTATATGGAATCGTTTGATTAAAACCTGGATTTATATGATTTCCATACTGGTCGTACCCAAGCTCAAATCTTGATTTGTCTCTCCCGATTTTATTTCCATTTTTAAACACATATAAAATAGGCTTACTTTTTTCTGTGCCATAGGTTTTATTTTCTATAATGTGAAGCTCGTCTCCTACTTTTTCATAAGTATATTCTTTTATAACATTTAATGTACTTGTTTCCTTAACTAACCGATTTAAGTCATCGTATTCATAAGTAATACTACTATTGTTAACATATTCCTTTTTTATTAGCAAACCCTTGGAATTGTATTGAAATTTTAAAGTTTTTACACCTAATGAAGCGTAAGTGTGCTCAGCTATATAACCTTGCGCATTATATGTATAGGTTTCACCATAAGTATTATGTATTAACTTGTTGTTATCGTAGCTATAAACTTTAGAACCTACATCATTATTATCAATGATTAAATAGCCATCTTCGGTAAATATTTGATGACCAAAACCATAAACATCTCCCTGTAAGTTGAAATGCTCACGCTTGTATTTAACAGCAATAGGATTTAGAGGAGCGTTTACAAAATCTATTTTTTGAGCATAGANATTAAAACTAAAAACAATANCTAGTAGGTAAATTACATTTTTCATTTTGTAGGTATTCGTTCTCTCCAAAATTATAAAGCAAACGCAAGTCAAACCATACGATAAACTGCGTATTTTTAAAATTTGAAATGTTTTTTTTGATAAAAATCCAAAAAATTGAAATTAAAAAACTAAAAAATATTATCTCACCGTAAAATTTGTATATTCAAACAGTTAACCAATTTTACTTTCTATGAAAAAAACTACTAAATCTTTAAAATTATCAAAACAACTTGCAAAATATGGTGCTTTAACAGCCGCTATGGCGAGTATAGCTGATGCAAGTGGACAAATTGTATTTACGGATGTTGATCCTGATTTTTCGGGCAACAGTGGTGATGAATTCTTCTTAGACCTTAACCAAGATGCTATAAATGATTTTAGAGTGCACCAAAGCGGATACAATTTATTTATTGAGCCTTTGACAGCTAGCAATAGCGTTTTGGGGTCTGGTGCTGCTTCATACAATTATGTATATCCTTATGCACTTTCAAGTGGTGCTGTAATATCATCTGGACAAAACACATGGTTAAACCAAGGTTTTTCAGCCGGTTATCAATCATTAAATTATGGCTCAAGTAGTACTTGTTATTTTGGAAACTGGTGTAGTGAAACTGATAAATTCTTAGGATTGAGATTTACAGTTGGTGGCAATATACATTATGGATGGGCTAAGTTAGATGCCACTTTTGATAATGGATGGACCATTAAAGAATTTGCCTATAACACTACAGTTGATGAAAGTATAGAAGCAGGTCAACAAACACTAGGAGTAAGTTCTAACGATATACAAGATGTTAGAGTTGTTGGGCTTAATAAATCTATTGGATTATACAACCTTACAGAAGCCACTGAATATACATTATATAATATTGAAGGTAAGCAGCTACTCAATGGCAAAATCGAAAATGTAAACTCCAGTGTAATTGAAGCCAACCAAATGGCTTCAGGTATTTATATTTTAGAATTGAATACTTTAGAATCTAATTCTACTTTAAGGAAAAAAGTAGTCTTATAAAATGTTTAAAAAATACTTCATTAAAAGTAACGGTAAAGTATACCGTTACTTTTTTTATGATCTATTGCGATAAAGTTTGGTGTCAACACAAGCACACATTTGTTCTGTATCCATATGCTTAAGCCCTAAAAATTTTATGATTTCATCTGTTATATCATTTGGTGAGTTTATCACATCTTTGTGATTGACATACATAAGTTCTACATGAGGTTCCTTATCCTTCCAAATAGAAACTTGATTTAAATGTTTTTCATAGGTTTCAAAAAGACGTGTAGGTAAAACCTCAGTATCTTTACCAAGCATTACTTGTTGAGATTTTACAACTTCACCTAAATCTCTATTCATAAAAATTATCTTATACCTATATTTTAGATCTAAATATTTCAATAATGGGGCAACTACCTTTACAGATTTACCTTGTGCTTTTTCTATCCAAGTATTATCTCTTGCAATTGACATTACTGGGTCATACTCATAATACCCTTTAGGATTAGATTTGTCCGCTTTACGATTATTATCAGTTAAAACTTCTAATCCTCCTTTATCTAACATTTGCATCATTAACGATGTACCAGATCTAGGTAATCCAGAAACTACAACTATCTGATTTTCGAAATATTTGAATGTCGATTTATCTGTTAAATCAATGGAATTTTGTTTCTGATTTATATTTTGAATAGCAGTTTTTGCCCTAAAATGAGTTTTTGGCTTCAACTTTGCTGCTGTTTCGTATGCTTTTTTAGCATTTTCCAAATCACCAAATTTTTCGAGTGCTTCGCCGAGTGTATAATGTGCTTTAGGAAAATATTTCACTAACTCTATAGCTACAAAGGCATGATCAATGGCCTCTTCATAATCTCCTAAACGAATGTACGTTTCTGCTAGAGCTTGGTGTGTTTTAGCTTTATCAGATTCATATTTCAAAGAACTCTCAAAAGCCTCTTTGGCATTTTCAAATTCGTTTAGTTGTCTATAAATATTACCTATCTGATACCAAACTTCAGAATTTGGTTTATTATTCTTCGCCTTATTTAAAANCTTTAAAGCTTCGTGAACTTTCCCTTTATTAATTAAAATTTTTGCTTCAGAAAAGTAGGTGTTTATCTCAAAATACTTATCTCTTGTTTTTAGTTCTTTTAAGTATATTTCCGCCTTGTCAAAATCCTTTGTAGCAATGCTTATAGACAAAAGATCCATATAAAATGGAATGACGTCTATTTTAGAGTCACCTACTTTAACATCAACAGAATCCTTTTTCTTTTTTAAAATTTCTATTTCTTCTTGTTCGAAAACAGGATAATCTTCTGAGATTAAATTCAGTAAAATTTCTTTTGCNCTATCATAATCTTTTTTACCTGAATAGACTCTCGCTAAGTTGTGCTTAATATCACATTTTGTTTTTAATACTGCTGTTTCTATTTTTTCATCAGGTCGTTCTATATAACCTAAATCTATAAGTTGTTCCAAAGTTTCTTGATCACTTAGTTGGTCTGCTTCTTTTGAGGTGTCATGTTCACCAAAATCACCACTTACATTTTCCCAGCTATCAATGTAATTAGGTTCTTTAACATCTTTAAATATATCTAAAGCTACCTTACCATCCATATCTTTACCTATAGGTAGATTATACATATGTAATATGGTAGGAGCGACATCAATAAGACCTAGTCCAAAAACTTTTTCGCTCTTTTTAATGTTTGGGCCCGAAGCAACAAAAATCCCAAACTGTCTATGATCGAGAGCTGGTGCTGCTGGGTATTTTGGCATTTTCACAATTCGTTTATGTCCAGATTCAAAACCATGATCGGACATCACAATGACTGTAGTATCTTTATCTACTAGAGATAAAANCCTATCAAGCATCATATCCTGAAAACGATAAGCACNAATAATACATTCGTTATAAATATCATATAATTCTTGAGGAACACTATTTAACTTTGGAGGATGATACTTCATAAAGGCATGACAAAAGTGATCTATTAAATCATAATAAATTGCCATAAAATCCCAATCTGTTGTTCTAAGTAAGTTTGTTGCTACTGCATGAACAGAACTATTTTCAGCCATGATTTTTGCAAACGATTGCAAACCCTTATGTTTATCTTGATTTATTTGCGCAGCTTTGGGTATAAAAGGTAAAATATGAGCTTCAGTAATTTCATAAGGAAACATTCTTAAATCTTGAATATCATTAACTAAGCTTTCTGGATGAACAGTACCTTTAACCACAGGGTTTTTGGCTTTTGGGTCTTGTTTTACTTTTTGAAATTTATCCGTTACCACAACACCATTTATTGGCTCAGCAGGAAAACTTGGCCACCAACCCACAAGATTACTTTTCAATCCTTGATTATGTAGAATATTCCATATAGCTCTAGATTTTCTTGAATTTACGGTAACAGGTCTTACTCCTTTCATGTCTGGCATTAACTCAATAAAACCAAGAACACCATGCTTGTCTGGTGTTTTTCCCGTAGCTACCGTAGACCACAACATCGGTGAGTATGGAGGATTCATTGTTGCCATATTACCATACACACCATTATTTATTAATCGCTGTAGTGCTGGCATTTGTCCTTTAGCCAAAAGCGGACCTATAATCTGCCAATCAGCAGCATCCCAACCTATTAAAAGGACTTTATTTTTTTTGCTCATTCTGTCTCTTTGATTTTGCTTCTTTTTTAACCTCTCGCCAAGCTCTTAAGCCCACATCTCCTAAAGCCAATAATCCTAAAGACCCCTTTTCAGTAACTTCATAATTATGATTAATGGTTTCTTTATTCATACCATTTGTTATTTATTTGACACAATATTTAACTTTGAAAATAAATATAAAAAACTTAATCTTTTTCCTACTACTATTTCAGGACTTCATTTACTTTATTTATGATCGCATACATTCAAAATCATACACAACTATCACAAACATCTATAAAAAACACCATAAAGTTGCTCAACGAAGATTGCACTATTCCTTTTATATCTCGTTATAGAAAAGAAGCAACTGGCAATTTAGATGAAGTTGAAGTTGGCTTAATTGTAAAGTTTAAAGAAGAATTTGAAACTTTAGAAAAACGAAAAGCATCCATTCTAAAAGCTTTAGATGAACAAGATGTCTTAACCAAAACATTGAAGCAAAGTATTGAGGACGCTGAAGACTTAACCACGCTTGAAGACTTATATTTACCATATAAGAAAAAGCGAAAAACTAAGGCTGAAACTGCTCGTAAAAATGGCCTAGAACCTTTGGCTAAAATCCTAATGAGCCAAAATGCCAACGATATAGAGTCTATTGCTTATAAGTATGTAAAAGGCGACATATCATCTACTGAAGACGCATTAGAAGGTGCCAGACATATTATTGCCGAATGGATTAACGAGCGCACAGATATTAGAAACGCATTAAGACAGCAAATAGAGCGTTTTGCTCAGATAAGCACAAAAGCTGTTAAAGCAAAAGAAACGGTAGAAAAAGCACAAAAATTTAGAGATTATTTTGATTGGTCCGAAAGTTTGGGTCGTATTCCATCTCATCGCTTGCTCGCTATATTACGAGCCGAAAGCGAAGGTTTTATCAGAGTAAAAATTGAAATTGATGACGATAAAGCCTTAGAACGCATAGACAGAAAAATTATTCGAAGTAACAATGCTTGTGCAGACCAGATAGAATTAGCGATTTCTGATGCTTATAAACGCTTACTTTTTCCATCGTTGAGCAAAGAAGCCTTAAATGCCGCTAAAGAAAAAGCAGACGATGCTGCTATTACTGTCTTTGCTAAAAATTTAAGACAGCTTTTATTAGGCTCACCAATTGGCGAAAAACGTGTTTTAGCTATCGATCCTGGATTTAGAACAGGCTGTAAAGTGGTTTGTCTAGATGAAAACGGCAACTTAAAACACAATGAAACCATCTATCCGCACGCACCAAAAAATGATTGGACTGGTGCTTTAAAAAAACTGGCTTCACTTACCGAAGCGCATAAAATTGAAGCTATTGCTATTGGTAATGGCACAGCATCGAGAGAAACAGAAGCATTGGTTAGAAAAATTCAGTTTAAAAATGATGTTCAGGTTTTTGTGGTCAGTGAAGCTGGTGCAAGTATTTACTCAGCTTCAAAAATTGCACGCGATGAATTTCCCAATTATGATGTTACGGTAAGAGGTGCTGTTTCTATTGGTAGACGTCTTCAAGATCCGTTAGCCGAGTTAGTAAAAATCGATGCTAAATCTATTGGTGTTGGTCAATATCAGCATGATGTAGATCAAACAAAGCTTCAAAAACAACTGGATGTTGTGGTAGAGAATTGCGTTAATGCCGTTGGTGTAAACATAAACACGGCGAGTATGTCCTTATTAAGTTATGTATCTGGAATCGGGCCAAAACTTGCAGAAAATATTGTATCCCATAGAAGTGAAAATGGTGCTTTTTCATCTCGAAATGACATAAAAAATGTACCACGTTTAGGTGGAAAAGCCTTTGAACAAGCAGCTGCTTTCCTTAGAATAAAAGATGCTAAAAATCCTTTAGATGATTCTTCCGTTCATCCTGAAAGCTATGACATTGTTAAAAAAATGACCAAAGACAAAAATGTCTCGCTTCAAGAATTAATTGGTAATAAAAGTCTTCTTCAAAGTATCGATTTAAAAAAATATTATACAGATACTATCGGTCTACCTACACTAAAGGACATCATTACGGAATTAGAAAAACCTGGTTTAGACATCAGAGAAGAAGCCAAAGTATTCACTTTTAATCAGAATATAAAAACAATTGATGACTTACACGAAGGGCAGTTGCTTCCTGGTATAGTAAACAACATTACAAACTTTGGTTGCTTTGTAGATATTGGTATAAAAGAAAGTGGTTTAATACATGTTTCAAATCTTAGCGACAACTTCGTTAAAGATGTTAACGAGCATGTGCATCTACACCAAAAAATCATTGTGAAAGTGCTAGATGTTGATGTTAATAGAAAGCGTATTCAACTAAAATTACATAAATAACGCCATATAAATAGTGCATTTCATTTGAATTAACATTTAAATGAATCGCATCACTCAGCAAGAAGTTTCATAGTTAATTTAGCATCAAAACTGAAAATTATGAAACATTTTATAACAATACTAGTGGCTGTTTGTCTCCTATCTTGTGGAACTTCTAAAACGGTTCGCGAATCAAAAAAGGTCATTAAAGGTAACTGGGTTTTAACTTCAGTGAATTCATCTGCCATTGGTGATTTAAGAATTACTCTGTTAAATGATACTACTAAAGACTGTTTCGAAAACAGTTCATGGCAATTTATTCCAAATAACAACACTGGACTTTATACTTTGTCTGGAACTAACTGTGATATGCAAGATCGTTATTTCGTCTTTACAATAGATGAAGTTGACGAAACTACTGGGCTTTATGATTTCCTTTTAAAACCTACCAATGAAAAAGGAAAATCTGAAACTAATGTTGGTTTTAGAATGAAGTTAACATCATTGACCGACACTTCTATGCAATGGCAACAAACCGTTAGTTTAGACGGTAAGCCTATTCAAATCAATATGAATTTTACAAAAATTTAAAACTATGAAACTTATAAATTATAAATCGAATATGGCCATTTTTATGGCTGCAATATTATTAGTCTTTACAGGTTGTAAAGCGGTAGACAATGCTAATAACAAACAAAAAGGTGCCGTTATAGGTGCTGCTGGTGGTGCCATATTAGGTGCTATTATTGGAAACAATGTAGGAAAAGGTGGTAACGGAGAACTTGGTGCCGTTATCGGTGGAGTTGTTGGTGGAACTGCTTGTGTTCTCATTGGACAAAAAATGGATAAACAAGCTCAAGAAATAGAACAAGAAATACCAGGAGCTCAAGTAGAACGTGTTGATGATGGTATTGTTGTAACTTTTGATGAACAAAGTGGTGTTTACTTCGCTACAGACAAGTATAACATTAATGCAAGTTCTCAGAGTACATTAGATAAGTTAGCAGGTGTTTTTGCTGAGTATCCTGACACAAACATCTTAGTTGTTGGGCATACCGATAGTGTAGGTAGCGAAACTTACAATATGGAATTATCCAAAAACAGAGCCTATGCCGTCACCAACTATTTAAAAAGTAAAGGATTAAGCTCTGGAAGATTTACAACCAATTGGTTTGGAGAATCTCAACCAATGTACGATAACGACACTGCTGACGGCAGATCTAAAAACAGAAGAGTTAATATCGCTATACTTCCAAGTGAAGAGATGATAGATGAGGCACGTAGCCAAGCTGGCAATTAATATATATTTTACTTTGATAAAAGGTCTTACACAAGATTTGTGTAAGACCTTTTTTTGATTGTACTTTTACAATTAAACATTAGTACATGCTAAAAATAGCTTACCATCCTATTTATAAACATCCTTTACCTGATGGACATCGCTTTCCTATGGAAAAGTATGAGCTTCTTCCTCAGCAACTAATACACGAAGGTACTTGTAGCAAAAATAATTTTTTTGAACCCGAAAAACCCAATGACAAGTATGTAGTTGCTGTTCATGAACCTAATTATTACTACAATTTAGTCAACTTAACTTTAGAACAAAGAGCTGCCCGAAAGATTGGGTTTCCTTTGAGTAGAACTTTAGTAGAACGTGAAGTTATTATCGCAGATGGTACTATAAAAGCTAGTGAATTTGCTCTAAAATATGGTATTGCTATGAATATAGCAGGTGGTACACACCACGCCTATACCAATCGAGGTGAAGCTTTTTGTTTGCTCAATGACCAAGCCATTGGCGCACGATATCTTCAACAAAACAATTTAGCGAAAAAAATTCTCATAGTAGATTTGGATGTACATCAAGGTAATGGCACAGCTGAAATTTTTCAGAATGACAAGTCGGTATTTACCTTTTCTATGCATGGAAAAAGTAACTACCCTTTCAAAAAAGAACAGAGTGATCTAGACATTGCTTTAGAAAACGACACAAGTGATGATATTTATTTAAATATCTTAAAAGCGACTCTTCCTAGACTTATAGATGAACAACAACCAGATTTTATTTACTATTTATCTGGTGTAGATGTTATAGCTTCTGATAAATTAGGAAAGCTAGCTATGAGTATAGGAGGTTGTAAAGAGCGTGACCGTTATGTGCTTCAAACTTGTAAAAATCTAAATATTCCTGTAATGTGCAGTATGGGAGGTGGTTATTCCCCAAACATAAAAACCATAGTAGAGGCTCACTCTAACACCTACAGATTAGCTCAAGATATTTTCTTCTAGAAACTAACTCTAAGCATCATATTTGGAGTTATACCCAATGACTCTTGATTTATTTGAGAGACAATATCATTATTTAACCTGTAGAAGCTATTAATAGTATTGGTTCTGTCTAAAAGATTCCAAACAGATAATCCTACATCTACCTTTGTTTCTTTAGCTAATTTAAAATCATACAAAGCAGAAAAATCTACGCGTAAATAATCGGGTAGATGATTAGCGTTAGTGGAGTTATAATTTATTTCACCATCGGTTACTTGATTACCATCTAAAGGTGTTGTTAGCGGTCTTCCTGAGTTCCAATTTAAACCTGCTGATAACTTTAACTTTTTGGTAGCGTAGTTAATACCAAACGTTAGTGCATGTGTAATATCATAATTACTAGGAAATGTGTATTCAGGAAGTGTTTTAAAAAAATAATTACTATTTAGGTAAGAGTAACTCAACCATGTATTAAAATTGTCTATTTCTTTTCTTACTATAAAATCTAGCCCTCTGGTGTCATACGCACCAGAAGCTTTAATAAATTCGTATGAGTTATAAAACCCCTGACTTTGTGTTGTTATACCTTCCACCTTTTTATAGTAGGTTTCTGCACTTACTAGCCAACCATCTTTTGTAAAGGAAAGCCCAAAAGACACTTGTTTACTTCTAATTACAGGAATATCTTTATCGTTAGATAATTGCCACCTACGCTTTTCTATTCCTAAGAAATCATTTTGAAAATTTATAACCTGAGATGTATTTTGATGTTTAAATTCACCCAAAATATCTATCGAAAAATTTTGAAAAAATCGGTGATAAAAGCTTAATCTCGGTTCAACAATATGTTTTTTAAATTTATCAATATAGTTATATCTTAAACCTGTATTGAACCTTGTATTTCTGTTTTTAGACTTATATGAAAGTTGAGAAAACACTCCATGCGTCCTCACAACTTCTGACACTAATAATCTGTACAACGGACTATCAACATCATCTAGATTTGTGACTTCAGTTTCAACAAAGTGATAGCCATTTAACAACTGAAATTTATCATTGATTTTGTAATTGGCTTTTAACTTTAGACTCGTTTCAGAAACTTTATTTTCTTGTAAAAACCGCTGCTCTTCTAGAATGTTTGCATTAACCGATTTTAGATCATAGTCGGTTTCATAACCTTCAAAAATCGTTTGCCATTTACTATTCCATACTTTAGAGTAATAGATAGCTCCTGCAATGCTATTTTGTTTAAGACTACTTTCCCTAGACATGCCATTGGCGTTTTCATTAAACACCAATTCGTTTGCAACATTTATGAAATTTAACCTCAACTCTTCTTTATCATTAATTTTATATAACCAACGTAAAGACGCATCATAAAAATCGAATTGCTTATCGGAATTAATGATGTTAGTTGAGTTATCTGAAACTTCAGTATCCTGAGAAATACGCTCAAAATAATTATTATAGGTTGGAGTCTCTGTAAAATCACTCATAGATTTTCTTGCTGCAAACTGTAAAGATGATTTTTTACCTACAGGAACATCCACAAAGCCATTAGCATCAATAAAATTTACACCAATACTACCCTTAAAATCTCTATTCAATTGCTTTTCTGTTTCCATGGCTATAGTGCCAGAAACACCATCAGTAAACTCTGCGCTAGAACCATTTTTAACCAAAGACACACGTTCTGTAATCTGAGGGTTGAACATAGATATTAAGCCAAAAAAATGGCCTGATTGATACATTTTTATATCATCCCAAAGCATTAAATTTTGGTCGTGCGTACCACCTCTAATATTGATATCTGAAACTGTTTCATTTATACTTTGTATTCCCGGAAATGCCTGCGCAGCTTGTAAAACATCAGTATCTATAAGACCAGGAAGTATATCGAAATCTGAAATATCTATTTCAAAAGAACCATTATCTAATTTATTAATACCTCTAACGATATAGCCTGAAATAGTGACTTCAGAAAGCTCCTGAAGATTTATTTTCTCTTGCCTAGCAACGACCAAAACCGTAGTGTTATTAACTACATTAAAATCAAAACCAGTGTTTTCCTGTAAATAGCGTAAAACTTTTTCTAAAGTAAACGTTTCTGGTGGTGGCTCTAAATAGGTGTCTGAAATTAAATCTTCAGCATAATTAAACTGTATCTTATACTGTTTTTCTAATGCTGACAAAACTTCAATCAATGGCAATGCCTTTTCTACCTCTTGGGCTTTAGACCAGTGGAAGACAAATAAAATAAAGAAAATTAAAACAGAATACCGTTTAATTTGCATTACCATGAATTAGAACTTGGTTAGATGTACTAATTTCAAAAGTTAAATTCATAGGTTGTGTTATAGACACGAGTGCGTTTTGCAGATTATCATTTACAAAACCACCAGAGAACAGTCTAGAGGTATCCGTATTCTTAAATTTTACGCTTACATTATACTGTCGCTCTAGCTCTTTAAAAACTTCTTTTAAGGTAACAAGTTTAAAACTACTTCTATTATTAATCCACTGTGGCTCTGCATCTATGGTTTGGCCTTGAGTAAACTTTTCATCTAATATACGGAAAGTTTTTCCAGCTGTTAATCTTCTTTCAATAGTATCTGAAACGACGCTTACGATACCTTCATAACAATTAACCTCAAAATAGCTGTTACGCGACTTCACGTTAAATTCTGTACCAACCACAGTAACGGTTCCGTTGTTGGTTATGATATCAAAAGTTTTCCCTTTGGCAACTTTAAAATAGGCCTCTCCTTGAAGTTCTAAACGTCTATTAGACTCCCAAGATGATTTGTCATAGCTAATTTTGGAATCGGCATTTAACATCACTTCAGACAAATCTGGCAACTGTATATTGGTTTTCTCAGCTACAACTGTATTTATTTCTACAGTAGAATTATTTGAATTAAAAAACGTAAAGTAAACTCCAAGAATAATAATTACAATACTAGCTATTTTCAACAATGGGGAAACCCAATGCAGTTGCTTAACTTTTGCTTTTCCTTCATAATTCTTTTTGAAAGTCTCAAAATCATCTGCTTTAGAAAAATTAGAAGCCTTAAAATGTTTGGCTGTATCAATTATTTGTTGATTAAAAGCATAATCCTCCTGCTTACTAAACGCTTCTTTTTCAGCATCTGTAAGTTCATCATTTAACCATTTCTTTAGCAAATCTTCTTTCATAATAATCTGTCCTAGCTATAAAACAACTTAGGCTTACTTTTTCCTGATTATCTTATTTTAAAATTTTCAAGTTCCTCTTTCAGAATATTAAAAGCCGTGTAAATTCTGTATTCTACAACTTTTTGTGTTACACCTAACAGCTCTGCTATTTCCTTTTGCTTTTTGCCTTCTACTTTATTCATTAAAAATGCCACACGATGTTCTTCATTAATGCTAGCCAGCACTTCATTGTATTTTTTTAAGTATTCATCCTTTTCTAATAAAAATTCTGGAGTCTCACTATCATAGCTTTGGGTTTTGCTTTTTTGATGTTTTAAAACCACTTTATGATGCTTAATTTCATTTAGCATCATATTATTCGCTACAGTAAACAAAAAGGATTTGGCTTTTGTTAAGGTTACTTTTTTACAATTGTCCCAAAGTTTTATAAAGGCATCTTGGGTCTTATCCTTAGGATTGAATTGCTCGCCATATTTATAATATAGATAGTTATGCAAGTCATCAGCATACTTATTATATACACCCTCAAAAGTGGCAGCCTCACAGATATTATCGCTTAATTTTTTTGGCAATCTTGATTAGTTTGCGATAAATATATTGAAATATTTTTCAAAATAAATCAGTGGTTTTTAAAGTTGGGTTGTTATATGTTAAAATGGCCACACTTAAATCCTAGCCATGATGAAAATAAAACAATCAATATTTTTAGTCGCTCTAATAAGCTTAGCTTTAACCTCTTGTAGAAAAGAGGAAACAGAATTTATACAAGCTCCAGAAGAAGAAACTTTAAATCCAAATTCTAACGTTGCACTTTTAATGCAGCGTACTGCTTCAAATGATGGTTCTAACGACAATATTGTAGATAGAGCTAATTGCTTCAGCATTGCATTTCCTTATACTATAAATGTCAACGGCCAACAGTTATACATCAATTCTCAAAGCGATTTCGAAATTATAGAATGTGTATTTAGTGATGATGATGTTAATGAAGTTGAAATCAATTTTCCTATAACCATAATTTTATCTGATTTTTCTGAAGTTTCAATAACAAATACAACAGAATTAAATGACTACATAAACTCTTGTAATGGTGAAAATGAAGCGGATGATGATATAGAATGTATAGATTTTGAATACCCTATTGAAGCCTCCATATTTAATGCTAACAACCAGCTTTTAGATACTGTTTATTTACAAAGTGACAGTCAATTATACAGTTTTATTGATGATATAGACGAAGACGATATTGTAACCCTAGAATTCCCTATTACAGTTTATCTCGCAAATGGTTTGGAAGTAACAATTAACAACCTCAACGAATTAGAAACAGCTATAGAAAATGCTGATAACACATGTGATGAAGATGACGATTACGATTATGAAGATGATGATTGCGATAACTGCACCTTAGCTATGGTTGAAGAGTTGTTATTGAATTGCTCTGATTGGGAAGTTGACAAACTTGAACGCAATAACAATGACTACGATAACCTTTATGATGGTTATGAGTTTAACTTCTTTTCTAATGGTACTATGTCTGTCTATTGGAGTGGCATCACGGCTTATGGAACATGGATAGCAAGTGGATCTGGAAATGATATTGAAATAATAGTGGATGTCCCTGATTTACCATTATGTAATAATAATTGGATTTTACACGAAATAGAAAACTGTTCTGACGAAACAAAAATAGACCTAAGGGTTGGTGATGCCGACCGTCTTAGATATGTCAACAACTGCAATTAACTTAAAACAAGAAATCATGAAAAACAATCTTTTGTACGCCATAATTATTATGGTCAGCATCTCCTTAATGTCATCAACCTGTTCTTCTGATGATGACGGAAACAATTCTAATAATAACTCACAGGAAATAGCCCAAATTGAAAGTCAAGTTGAGTTAGGTACTTGGATTGTTTTAAGCTTTATAGACTCTGGGCAAGATGAAACCAATGACTTCAACGGTTATGGTTTCACTTTTGCTAGTGATGGTACTCTAACTGCCACAAATGGTACAACAACCTACACAGGCACTTGGTCCATAACAGATAGCAACAGTAATGATGATAGTAGTGATGATATAGACTTCAATATCTTTTTCCCAGTTCCAGATAATAATGACTTTGAGGATCTAAATGATGACTGGGACGTTGTATCTCATAGTGCAACCACTATAAGTCTTATTGATATTAGCGGAGGCAATGGTGGAACCGATACGTTGGTTTTCACAAAACTCTAATTGAAAAAGAAAAATTACCGCTGATTAAAAATGGCTCCATCTATCCTTGGAGCCATTTAATAAAACGTAAATATCATGCTAAAAAAAATAATTATTATAGGTGTAGTAGTTGTGGTAGCTATAGTAATAGGCTACAACTATATCTATCAAGACCATAGGGATATTGAAACTGAAACAGCGGAATTCATCCTTTCATCAAACGAGATTACCAATCACTTCTCAAGTGATCCAACAACTGCAGAACAAAAATTTCTAAATAAAACAATTGAAGTCTCTGGTGTGGTTTCAGATTTAGGAATTAATGAAATCACAATAGATGACAACATATTTTGTCAATTCACGGAACTCAATCAAGATGCTATTTCCCCTAACTCACAAGTTACTGTCAAAGGTCGTGTAATTGGGTATGATGATTTATTAGAACAAGTAAAACTAGACCAATGCACTATATTAAAATGAAAAACACATTTCTACTCATAGCCTTTCTGTGTAGCTTTTTTATAAATGCACAAGATGATTTATTTGGTGAAATTGACACCGATTCCACAGGAGTTCAATATGCCAGCGCAGCCTTCAAAGGCCTAAAGATTGTTAATTTTGAATCGACTAAACTCGTGGCTAAAAAAGAACTAACCTTTATAGTCTCTCATAGGTTTGGGAGCATAGAAAATGGTTTTGATAGCTTTTTTGGGTTAGATGATGCTGTAACAAGACTAAACTTTGTTTACGGAATTTCTGATGGATTCAATATTGGAGTTTCCAGAAGCTCCTTTCAAAAAATCTATGAAGCCTCTATTAAATATAGACTTCTTAGACAATCAGAAAATGGATTTCCTTTTACGGTTGTTAGTTATAACTCCATATTGATAAATACCGCATTAGAAGAAGAAAACTTACCAAAATTAGAGTTTACAGATCGCTTAGGCTACACCTTTCAAGTTTTGATTTCTAGGAAATTTAATTCCAACTTTTCGTTAGAAGTCGCTCCAACTTTCTTCCATGATAATTTTGTACCATTTAATGAGCAACACAATTCTCAATATGCCTTAGGTCTAGGCGGAAGACATAAACTAGGTAAGCGTTGGTCTATTAATTTAGATTATGGCTGGCACCTCAACAGAGCAGATGATTCACCTTTCAAAAATCCATTATCTATTGGTTTTGACTTAGAAACTGGAGGACATGTTTTTCAAATGCATTTCTCCAACGCTCAAGCCATGAATACCAACGGATTCCTAGGTCAAGCTACTGGAGATTGGAGTGATGGTAACATCTATTTTGGGTTTAACTTAAGTCGTGTTTTTTAAAAAATAGTATCTATGAAAAATTCAATTATAATATTCGGATTACTCCTAACAACAGTATTTAGTTGTTCGTATAACAGTGAAGATGATTTAACAGAAGACGTAGTCGTAGAAGACATGGTTACTTATCAAGATAATGTAAAATCTATAATTGACAATAACTGTATTTCTTGTCATAGCAGCCCACCTGTTAATGGAGCGCCTATGGGATTAACAACCTATCAACAAGTAAGAAATTCTGTTGAAAATGGAAACCTCATTGCCCGAATATCTACCATGGATGTTGCTTCTGTAATGCCTGTTGGCGGACCTCGTCTGCCTCAAAATTTAATAGATTTAATAATTCAATGGGAAGCCGATGGTTTTCTAGAAAATTAAAAACTTAAAAAGATGAAAAAAATAGCATTATTTATATTCATGCTTATTAGTGTAAGCATTAATAGCCAAAGCAAATACCTCACTAAAACTGGTACTGTAAATTTTGAAGCATCTGTTCCTTCGTTTGAAGAAGTAGCAGCAAAAAACAATTCTGTTACTGCTATTTTAAATACAGAAAACGGAGAGTTTGCTGCTTTAGCATTGGTCAAAGCATTCCGCTTTAAAAATGCTCTAATGGAAGAACACTTTAATGAAAACTATGTTGAGTCAGATGAATTCCCTAAAGCGATTTTTAAAGGAACTATAAGTGATTTTGATTTTAACAAACTAGGCACAACTCAGAATAAATCTACCATTAACGGCTCTTTGACGTTTCACGGTGTTACTAAAAAAATCGAAATCCCACTAACCATTACTTTGATTGATGGTAAAATTAATATGTCTGGAAACTTCAAAGTTTTAGTCTCCGATTTCGATATAGAAATTCCTAAAATTGTTCAAAACAAATTGTCGAATGAAGTTTTGGTAGACTTTAGTTTTGAACTTTCTAAAAAATAAAAACTTGGTATAAAATACATTCTTAATACAGAAAAATTAAAGTATACTTTCCTTATTTTGCGTGAATTTTAAAAAACCTTAGCATTAAAAACTTCGTAGGTAGTATTAGAATGTTATGACATACATTGAATCTTTTATTAATCATTAAAACTTAAAATGAAACAACCTTACTTTTTAAAAAACCTTATCTTGGTTTTAACCTTTTTTATTTCAACAATATACGCTTTTAGTCAAAATCAAAATACTAATGTCACTTGGGTTGATGTAGATTGGGATGTCTGTCAATACCATCCAACATCCTATTCTCATAAATCATATATTCAAGCACCTGCTCAAGTTTTTCAAAAAAATGCTCAGGGTAGTAGCTGCGGAAATTTTATCGTAAATTATAATGGTTTTACTCCAGATGCAGAAGCTGCATTTCAATTTGCAGTAGATATTTGGGCTGCTTCCATTGTAACCACAATTCCTATAAGAGTATCAGCTAATTTTGGACCTCTAGGTCCTGGCGTTTTAGGAGGTGCAGGACCAGGCGGATTTGTAACTGTGCCTACCTCTGGCTTTCCAGCTAACACGGTTTTCCCTCTAGCCTTAGCAGAGCAATTGACAAATCAAGAAATTATGGATGGATCATTGCCTTCTACTGATATTATTGCGACTTTTAGTAGTACAGCAAATTTCTATTTTGGATTAGATGGAAATACACCGGGAGGACAAGTAGATTTTGTTTCTGTAGTACTACATGAATTGGGCCATGGCTTAGGCATGTTAG
This sequence comes from Flavobacteriaceae bacterium, assembly GCA_002706045.1. Classification (GTDB taxonomy): domain Bacteria; phylum Bacteroidota; class Bacteroidia; order Flavobacteriales; family Flavobacteriaceae; genus Winogradskyella. The sequence goes on along the minus strand of PAJL01000019.1, from coordinate 13,121 downwards.
GCTTTGCTAGAGTTGATGACGAGACTACACCAACAGAAGGTTTACTAAGAAATAGTGGTTTTGTAAATGTTTGGGATCAGTTTATAGAAAATGGTACACCTGCAGATATTACAAGTTTCACAGATCCTTCGGCAGCATTGTTATCTGAGTTTACTGGCAATAATTTATTCTGTAACGGTCCTATTGCAATGGCTCAAAATGGTAATGTAAAACCTTCAACGTACGCGCCTTTTTCTTTCAGCACAGGGTCTAGTTACAGCCATTGGGATGAAAACACATATCCTCCAGGCGACCTTAATTCTTTAATGACTCCTTTTATTTCACCTGGTGAGGCTATTCATAGTCCAGGCTTAGTAACCTTAGGTTTTATGGAAGATATGGGCTGGTCTATTTGTGGAGGCACGTTAAAAGTAAATAATTTTAATGTGAATTCTTTAAAAATAAGTCCTAATCCATTTACATCTTCAGTTTCCATTAGCTTACCTGAAGGTATGGGTGAAAACTTTCAAATTGAAATTATTGACATGAATGGTAGAACCATAAAATCTGTAGAAAAAACAACCAAAAATAACAGTATTGAACTTTCTAATTTAGATGAATTAGATAGCGCTATTTACTTTATGAAAATTATGGATGTAGATGCTGGAATTTCAGTGACTAAAAAATTGATAAAGAATTAGTCCTATTAACAAATAACGAAAGAAAAAGAGTAGCTATCTGAGCTACCCTTTTTCTTTTTATTTAAGTCACACCTAATTAAAACATTGTGTTTATTCAATATTTTATAAATTATAATGAAATATTCAAATAGTCACACTATATTTAAATAAAATCATTTATTCTAAATATTGAATTTCTTTTTTATTTGTTAGGAAGACATTTTTTTAAAATATGATAGCATCAGACCAATGGGTAACCTACATGTGTATTTTATTAGCAGTATATGCTTTGGTTATTCTCTATTTTGTAATTCGAGGAGCCAAAAAAAACGCAGATATAAAAGATTATGCTGTAGGTAATATTGGTTTTCCTGCTTGGGTTGTTGGTCTATCTTTAGCCGCTTCCATGACTAGTGCTGCCACGTTTATAATTAACCCTGGATTTATTGCNCTTTATGGNTTTTCTGGTATTATTTCTTTTGCAATAGTTTTACCGATTGCTGCTTTTATCTCACTTATAGTGTTTACTAAAGGTTTTGTAAAACAAGGAAATGCCGTAAAAGCCACAACAATGGCACAATGGATTGGCAAACGTTACAACAGTAAAAACTATGCCTTTTTCTTCGGGATTATAGCACTACTTCTTATAACATTTATTGTACTTATCAATGTTGGATTAACCCAAGTGATCTCAAAAGCATTGAATGCAGAACCTTTCTACGTCTTACTTTCTATTACAGCTTTTGTTTTTGGCTATATGATGTTTGGTGGAGCTAACTCTATGGTTTACACCAATACTATTCAAGCGATAATTATGTTTATTGTGGCGTTGATATTAATTGGTTCGGGTTGGGAATATTTCTCTGGTGGTATTGAAGGCATCGTTGAAAAACTGAATACCATTGATCCTAACTTAACAAAGCCAACAAACGAAAGTAGCTTTCTTTTTAGAGATTACTTTGAAATCATTGTCACCCAAATTGTCATCGGTGTTGCTATTGTTTGCCAACCGCATATAATAACAAAGTCACTATTATTGAAAGATTCTAGCAAGATAAATACCTATTTAGCTAGTGGCATAATATTTATGATTGTTTTCTTTTTAGTGGTTTTAGTAGGGCTTTATGCCAGAATAAGTTTCCCAGATTTTATGGTAAATGGCACAAAACTTAAAATGGATGAAATCATTCCAACTTATGTCGTTACTAAATTCTCTGTTGGCGTTGGACTCATTATTGTTGTTGGCTTAATTTCAGCAGGACTTTCAACNTTAGAAAGTTTAATTCANTCGTTGTCCATAACGATTACTTCAGACATTATCGATCCTATTTCAAAAGGGAAAATTGGAAATAAAACCATTATGATTAATAAAATAGTCATTATTGGTCTAGCCATAGTAAGCTTTGTTCTGAGCTGGCAACAAATAAAATCGCCTGATGTGAGCGTTGCTATTTTTGCTCAAAATGGTGTATACGCCTATTTCGCCGCAGCGTTTGTTCCTGTTTTATTTGGTACATTCCTTAAAAATGTTAGTACGCGTTCGGTGTTTATTGCCAGTGTTACGGCTATCATTGTTCATTTCGGAATTTACTATGGTAGACTCACACCTTATATGCAAGAGCCTGTGAATAATCCAGGTGTATCTGCAGCAATAGGAATTGTTTCGTCATTAGTCATAGGATTCGTATTTTACAAACTAGATTTAAATAAACAACGTGATTACGCTAGATTGGATAGTTAAATGGGCAGATTATACGCCAGATAAAATCGCACTTACGTCTTATGACAGTGGGGAGGAATACTCATATAGCGACCTTAACAACTATGCCAATAGATTAGTTGAAAAATTCAAAAAATTAGGTCTTCAAGAAGGAGATAGAATAGCGATTTTAGCCGAACATGGCCTAGAGTACATCGTTCTTTTTATCGCTTGCCAACGATTAGGAATCATCTTAGTACCGTTAAATTATAGATTTCCTGTTAGTGAAATTCAGAAGTTAATTTTAGACTGTACNCCTACNCTTTTTATCTANAGCTCTAATCATCTTGAAAAATTTGAGGAATTAAACATTAGTTCCAAAACTATATTTAACATTAAAGATATCAGACATTTTTACCTTGATGACACCATTTATGTTGAATCTAGAACCTATAAAATAAAAGAAAACAATCCTCTATTTATCTTTTATACCTCTGGTACAACAGGACGTCCAAAAGGTGTTATTTACACCAATAAAATGTTGTTTTGGAACAGTCTTAATACCTCAATGCAATTGGGTATTACTTTTAGAGATTCTACCATTAACACGCTTCCTCCTTACCATACTTCTGGCTGGAATGTGTTTTTAACTCCGTTATTACACAAAGGAGCTCATATTGGTATGCTAGAAAAGTTCGACCCTCAGAAAGTGCTTCATCTCTTAGAGGCTAATAAAACTACGCTATTTATGGCATTACCAACAATGTTGTTGATGATGCAGAAAGATTCTAGTTTTAAAACTATAAGTTTAAAAAAACTACGATATATCATATCTGGAGGTGAAAAAGTGCCACCAGAATTAGTATCACATTGGAAAAACGAAAAAAACATATACATAAGACCTGGTTATGGTTTAACCGAAGCTGGTCCTAGNATTACATCTTTGCANCACAAAATGGCACAGCTAAAACCGAATTCTATAGGCAANCCAAATTTCTATTTAGAAACAAAAATTGTTGACAAAACTGGTAAAACAGTAACTTCTAATACCATTGGNGAACTNTGTATTAANGGCAATATTGTAACACCAGGCTATTGGAACAATTCTGTAAAAACCAACAANAATATAAAGAGAGGCTGGCTGTTTACTGGCGATTTTGCNTTTAGAGACANTGAAGGCTATCTCTACATTAAAGGACGAAAAAACGATATGTATATTTCTGGAGGAGAAAATATTTATCCTCAAGAAATAGAAACTCATCTTGAAGCTCTAGTTGATATAAAAAAAGCCGTAGTTCTCAGTATAAAAGATGAAAAATGGGGAGAATGTGGCATTGCTTTTGTAACCTCAACTAANAAAGCCTTAACGGCTCAAGATGTAAGANCACTTCTNAAAGACAGATTGGTAGCTTACAAACATCCTAAATATATCTTTTTCTTAGACGAGATTCCACTAACCAGTATTGGTAAAGTCTCAAGAAAAAAGCTTTTAAAATATTTCAATTCGGTAAAAACCTAAACAAATGAAACAACTAAAATTAGTATTCTTTTTTACACTAATTAGCACCACAATTTTCTCACAGCACCAACAAAAATCTATGAAAGACATACTTTCAGAATACAAATTNAAAACCTATTCTTTAGCNCTAGACAGTCTAACAATAAGTTATNTAAAAGAAGGAAAAGGAGAAAAGACCTTATTATTTGTTCACGGTCTTAGTAGTAATTCAGATGCTTGGTCAAAAAACATTCAAAGCCTAAGTGAAAAATATACTTGCATTGCTTTGGATCTTCCTGGCTATGGCAAATCTTCAAAACCTAAAGCCGACTATACTCCAAGCTTTTTTGCCAATGTAACTCATGATTTTATTGAAAAATTGGGTTTAACAAATGTCATTTTAATTGGGCATTCCATGGGAGGACAAGCAAGTATAAAACTAGCTACACAACATCCTGAGATTGTAGAAAAATTGATTTTGGTTGCACCTGCTGGTTTAGAACAATTTTCGGAAACTGAAGGAGCCATGATAAAAAGTATCTACACAACAGACATGGTAAAACACACTACAGATGAGCAAATCAGAAAAAACTATGCGCTAAATTTTTACAAGCAACCGGAAGATGTTTCAAAAATGATAGAAGATCGTATCAAAATTAAATCATCATCAGATTTTGAAGAGCATTGCGAAGCAATTGTAAAAAGCGTTTCTGGCATGATTGACGATTCTGCTTTTGAAGATTTAAAAAACATCAGCCAACAAACTCTAGTCATNTTTGGGAAAAACGATATGCTTATTCCAAATCGTTATTTTCACCCAACACTAACTGTTGAAAAAGTAGGCAACATAGCACTTGAGGAAATAAAAAATGTGGATTTAAAATACGTTGATGAATCTGGTCATTTTGTTCAGTTTGAAAAACCCAAAGATGCAAACTTGCTCATAGAAGATTTTATAGAAGGTGAATAATTAATGAAACAGAAGCTCAAAAAATTTACTGAATTTAGCAAAACCATTCTACCTCATGAGGCCAATTATCTCCAATCTGTAATTCAATTTACAGATGAAGAAAAGCTTCAAATCATAAATCTTTTAATCACCAANGCCTTATCGAAAATTGAATTCAAGNATTTTGANACTTCCATCAATAANCGAAAATATTCCTACATCAAAGATTGGGTTGAAAAAAAGCTTGCTAGTATTGATGTAGACGCTACCATTGATTGGATAATTACCCTTAAGAAAAAGATTCTTACAGATGCTATAACCTCAACCGAAGAGTTAGAATTCCTTCAATATATTGTTCAATACAAAACCGTAGAATACAATTTTCAGACTATTTATGATCTTGCCAAGGCATACAAATCTTACCTACTTGTAAGAATGCGCTATAAAGATCATGAAGTCATTGCAGACTTCTTAAACAGTTACGAAGCTGCTTACAAAAATGCCATAGAAATACACGAAAAACTCTACNAAGCCACAACCGAAATTACAAACCAATACACCTTAAATAATAACGAAACCAAGCATTTAGAATCTTGGCTTTACGAGGTTTTTAAAAATGAAAATCTTGATGGTAAAAACAGGTATCAGGCTTTTGTTTTATTAGCTTTCATGTACACCAACTATAATGAAAACGACAAACTACAATCACTCTTCGATTATATAGACATTTATTTCAGCAAAGGTGAAATGTACTCCAGACGTTTGCTGTCCAATTATTATGCGAGTAGAGTTTTATTACATTCTAAACAAAATGAATTCTCGGAAGCTGAATATTACGGTTACTTATCCATAAGGCAAAACAATAACGACACACTAATGTATGTCAATAATTTGGCNGCCATTTTACTTAGAAACAACAAACCTAAACAAGCTTTNGACCTNTTTGAAAATTANAAAGATTTATATAGAGACGTCCATAACTTCCATCAAAAAATAGGGTTTTGTTCTTACCTTATACGAATTCATGCAGAACTAGGTAAATCNGANCTTGCNGAAGCNACNGCCAAAACGTTCCTAAAAAAATATAAAGATGAAGTNCTNCANCATCGTTGGCATCANTTTTTTACATCTTACATCAATATNTTAATTGCACGAGAAAAATATGAAGAAGTCTTAAAACTATCTTCAAAATTCAACCTTACCGAAAGAGAAAAAGAGCGTTCAAAAAAGATTAATTACGTTCCTAATGTATCGTGGAGCATTTCTCTTTCAAGATACATGGAAGGCAAAATAAATTCTGAACGTTTACTTGATGAAATTAAGGAGCCTTTAAAGCACATTAAACCCAATTTAAATCAAAAACAACTGATGTTTAAGGTTATAGACAAGCTTTCTAACAACCTTCCAGAGGCTTTTTTCAAACTAAAGTCACACATAGAATAAAAGTATTTAAAGAATTGATTTTGAATAAATTAAATACTTTTTAAAACATCAAAACCTAAAAAAGTCACATTTTATTACTCTAAAAATCTCATGCTTATTTTTTCTTTTTCATGATAGATTGCCATAGAAAACTAATTAAACAACAAGACTACATTATGAAAAAACTATTTCTATTGCTAACCATCATTGGTTCCTTTGTTGTTGGTGCACAAACCACTGGCAAAATCGAAGGAAAAGTAATCCTTGAAGACGGCATGCCAATGTCTGGTGCAACGGTTTACATTAAAACCTTAGATAAAGGTACTGTTACAGATTTTGACGGTAACTTTATTCTCGATGATATTGAAGAAGGCCTTTATGACGTTTCTATTTCTTACGTAGGTTTTGAAACCGTGATGCAAAGTGTTACAGTTTCTGCGGGTCAAACAACAACCTTAAACACTACTTTAAAAGAAACAGACAGTATGCTGAATGAAGTAATCATTACTTCGAGCAAACAACCTCAAAAAATAACTGATGTACCAGCATCTGTTAGTGTTATTAGAGCTAAGGATATTCAAGAATTCCCTAGTTTTAATATTGGCGAACTAGCTGCCAGACAAAAAGGTGTGGACTTTGTGCGTACGGGTGTTTTAGGAACAGGTATAAACATTAGAGGTTTCAACTCGGCATTCAACTCTAAAAACCTTCAAATAACAGACGATCGTGTATCAATGTTAATTGCTACAGGTTTACCATACGGTTCTTTTTCTACCGTCACAAAAGATGATGTAGAACGTGTTGAAATCTTATTAGGCCCTAACGGAACACTTTACGGACCTAATGCTCATAATGGTTTAGTAAGTACTATTACAAAAAATCCAAGAACATCAGAAGGTACTACATTTGTTTTTGGTGGAGGTAGTCAAAACGTTATAACAGGAAGGTTTAGACATGCTCAAGTAATAAACGATAAATTATCTTATAAAGTTCATTTTGAAAGAACTGCTGGTAGAGAATTTCAGTATGTAGATTCTGTATATGTTGGCAACACTGCTTATACAGAAAAGAATTTAGATCGTGATTTTGACGCCTTAAAATACGGTGGAGCTGTTCATTACAAAACAGGAAAAAGCTCTGAATTAATAGGATATTATGGTCATAGTAACAACACTAACTTNGCTGTTACAAATGCTGGTAGAAACCAGATTAAAGATTGGACGNTAGACATCGCACAAGTGAAGTTTGTTTCTAAAAACTTCTTTGCTAATACTTACTACACTTGGAGTAGAACAGACGATACTTACGCTATAAATCAGCGTACACAAAACTATGTGTCATTTATAGAAAATGGTTTTTCGGAAGAAGAGTCATGGAGACGAGCTTTATATGAGCAATGGGTTCCTGCTTTTGGAATTGCTATACCTAGAGGAGCCTTATTTAAAGATGCTTCTGAACGTTTCAATGCAGAAGCACAATACAATAACAACTGGGATAAGTTTTACCTAACTGTTGGTGCACAATACCAACGTGATATGGCAGANTCTGATGGCACATATCTTTTAGACCAAGATGGNCCAATAGAAATCGGACAAACNGGTGTTTANGGACAATTTGAATATAAGTTAGATAACGGATGGAATTTCCTATTAGGNCTACGTGCAGATAACCANGATTTATACGGCACTAACTTCTTACCAAAAGCTGCAATTACAAAATCTGTTGATGCCGGAACNTTCNGATTAACATANGGAAGAGGTATGGCTGTACCATCAATACTTAACTTAAAAGGAAACCTATTNGGTGGTTTAGTATTAGGAAACGGAGAAGGNTTTACGCTTAGTAACGGAAATACAATAGATGCNTTAGAAGTTGAAACTATNAACTCATTTGAAGCTGGTTTTAAAGGACAATTATCAGATAGANTNTANATNGATGNTAGNGCTTANTACAACATGTCAGAAAACTTTATTAGNCCNNTACGTAANATTGCTGATGCNGCAAANAATGNNTATGTAACNNANATTGGNGNCACNCCAATAGATGAAGTTTCNCCAGGNGCNAGTNCTTCNNCNGCTNTATTAACNTANAGTAATTTTGGTAGTGTNGACACTTANGGTATTGANATTGGNTTGAATTATTACTTCTCAGATGCATTAAGAGCTTCACTTAACTACTCATANTTTGGACGTAGTTTAGANACTGACGATTTAGATAATGATGGTAACTTAGATGGTGTAGTTCTTGAAAGNGAGCTNCCAATCAACACTCCTTCAAACAAATTCAATTTAGGCTTACACTATAACAAAAATAAATTCTACGGTGCTATTTACGGTCGTTGGATAGAAGATTATGATTTCTTCTCAGGAATTAACGTTGCTGCTGAAACTCAAGATTTAGATGGTGATGGCGTAAATGAAATTGTAGAAAACGCTCAAGTTGGAAGAACATGGAACTACGGTCCTTTAGGTGGTTTTGTAGTAGATGCCAATATTGGATACAGCCTAAACGATAATGTCTCTTTTGGTCTTAATGTTACCAACTTATTCGATTCTGAAATGAGAGAGTTCGTAGCATCTCCTGCAATTGGAAGATTGGTGTCTTTCGAACTTAAATACAACGTGAATTTTTTCAAAAACAAAAAGAACTCTACAGATTAAGTTTTAAAATAATGCCAAAAATTAGAGTTAATAAAGTAGAGCTATCTTATGAAGGTAATGGAAGTGGTAAGGTCTTACTATTACTTCATGGTTTAGGATCTACTAAGAAAGATTGGGACGGTCAAGTCCCATTCTTTTCTAAAAATTATCGTGTTATTACTTTAGACCTTCGTGGTCATGGTGATTCTACAAAACCAAAAGAAGATTACGGTGTCCATTTTATGACCGAAGATGTTAAAGCTTTTTTAGATGCATTAAGCATAACTAAAGCTACTATTGCTGGTTTTTCTATGGGAGGAGCTGTTGCTTTTGATTTTGCCGTAAAACATCCCGACTACTTAGACAATTTAGTTATTGTAAATAGTGGTCCAGATTTTAATAATATGGGACAAATAGGAGAAGATTTACTCAATGGAAGAACAAAATTCTTGGAAACAAAAGGGCTTGATGCCTTAGCTAAAGAAATTTCGTTTAACATGTTTCCTGAAGATTCTCAAGTTGCATTGCGTAATGAGTTTGAAGAACGTTGCAAACAAAATGATTATGATGCNTANTANAACTCNTTTGTNACTTTGATGGATTGGGGTTTAGGCGAAAAGCTAAAAGACATTAAAACCCGAACGCTAGTTGTAGCTTCAGATATGGANTANACNCCTATTTCTTTCAANGAAGACTATGTAGAACGTATGCATGATGCCAGATTANCTGTTATTAAAAACTCAAGACACGGAGTNGTTATAGATCAACCNGAAGCTTTTAATGAAGCTTTACAAAACTTTTTGAACAATGGATAGAGTTGCACTAATCACAGGAAGCACNAGTGGNATTGGTTTAGGNATTGCNAANCATTTTGCAAAAGAAGGNTATAACATTATGTTTCATGGTTTGGAAGATAATGGTGCNGACATTGCAAAATNCGTAGGTGATGCTCANAATATCAAAGTNGCTTTTTCTAATGCCAACTTGCTAAAANCCGAAGNGATTGAAGATCTCGTAAGTACNACAATTAAAGAATTTGGNGCCTTNCATGTTTTGGTTAANAATGCNGGTATTCAATTTGTATCACCAATAGAAGAATTTCCAAATNNAAAATACGAGAACATCATTGCCATTAATATGAATGCGGNNTTTTATGCCTCTAAAGCAGCTTGGCCACAAATGAANTCTCAAAAATTTGGNAGAATNATNAATATCTCTTCAGTACATGGTTTANGAGCTTCGGAATACAAAACAGCTTATGTAGCCGCAAAACATGGAGTTATTGGTATGACTAAAGTNATGGCTCTAGAAGGAGCATCGCANAACATTACNTGCAATGCTATTTGTCCTGGTTATGTAAAAACACCNTTAGTTGAAGGACAGATAAAAGACCAAGCGAAATCNCATAACATGTCCGAAGATGAAGTNGTAGAAAAAGTGATGCTAAAAAAACAAGCNGTTAAAGATTTTGTGCCTTTAGAAGCNATTGGAGATATGGCTTTGTTACTGGCTAAAGATTCTTCNACGACAATTACAGGTACNTCNTTTGCACTAGATGGCGGCTGGAGTGCCCAATAAAANATATAGTTATAATTTGAGAAGAGTTAGTTAGTTTATTTTAGAGATACTTTCAAATTGTAAACAAATTTTGCCAGACATATCTGGCAAAAACATAAAGACATCAGAAGAAAAATTTTAAGTGTTATAAAATTCTTCTGATGTCTATTTTATTTTAAACTCTACTGTGATGTTATTTGCTCAACATCAACAGCTCATTACACACTACTTCGGTAACATAACGCTTCATACCATCTTTATCTTCCCAGGAGCGTGTGGTTAATTTTCCTTCTATAGCAACCTCTTTACCTTTGCTTACAAATTTTTCTACAATCTGTGCTGTTTTTCCCCAAGCTACAATGTTGTGCCATTGGGTATCGGTTACCTTTTCGCCATGGGCGTTTTTGTAACTTTCGTTTGTAGCTAGAGAAAACTTAGCAAGCATTTTGCCCGATTCTAGATTAATGATTTCTGGATCTTTTCCTAAATGACCAATCAACTGTACTTTGTTTTTTAATGCGTTCATAATTTNTAAATTTTAATGTTAAACAGTTAATACTATTGAACCTTCAGTTATTCAACATGGCAAAGATGAGAGGGTTGGTAAAAATTAGTCGGTATTTACCTATTTAAATTCATTTGTAAGTGTTTGTTGTCGCTTAAAATCACCTAAGTGGTTGACTGTATTGGCATTTGTTGTATTTTTAGTTGGAATTTAAAAGTAAGTATATACCATAGTTAGCAAACATTTGAGTGAAAAATTGGAAAGAATACATAGAATCAACATTTAACCCGATTTCTGACTTCAAAATTGAGGACAAAACTCAAGTTGAAGAAATTGGAGTTTATAGTTTAACTCACAATTTGACCGAAACAAGATTTGACTTTATATATCCTGACGAGGATTGGAAAAAAATCGGAGATGTCCAATTCTATAATCCTAAAACGAAAGGTTGGTCTGGAGAATTTTGGGAAGCGGAATTTAACGAAACGGAAAAGCAACGACTGAATGAATTTCTTAAACCTGCATTTGAAAAAGGTTGGTCGAGTAAGGATTTTTACTTATTCGGAAAACACTATCAGTCAAAAGTGTATTGGAATAAAAACTTTGACGGAAAAGATTTCGGTTATTATACTGGATTTGGTTGCTTATGGTTTGTTTTGTTCCCCTTTTTATGGCTTTCGACCAAACTAATGGAACTGAATTTAATAAGTGGAATGGAAAAAATAATTATTGAACCGACAAATAAAAACGTTTGCTAACAACGTGTATAGCGCATTGCGGCTGAATTCCTAATCGGAATTCATTGCAATTTGCTATCTTCGTTCTACGGCGGAAAATCCTCGCGGATTTCCCGCAACGAGCCATACACAAAACCGTTGTACTGCATTATGACCCGTCCTGAATAAAGGCTACATAATTTTAAACATTATGTACAAAAATGACAAAGTAATCAGACGGTATTCAGAACCTTTCAAACTGAAAATTTTAGATGAACTTACCACCGGAAAACTAAACAAAAGTCAACTTGGTAAACTCTATGGAATCAATCCTACCACCATTAATGAATGGATTAGAAAGTACAACCGTAAAGACCTTATGAACACTAGAATCAAAGTGGAAACAAAAGACGAAATAACACGCATTAAAGCACTGCAAAAAGAGATCAAACAGCTAAAGAAACTCTTACTAAAGAAAGACCTAGATGCTATGGTACTGGAATCATACCTCGAAGTAGCGGCAGAAGATCTTGGCTATAAATCAGTGACGGAGTTAAAAAAAAAGCTAAATATAGAACCCTGATCATAGCTAAGGAAAAGACTAAGGGATTTGTGTCTCTGAATACTATTAGCAAATGTTTTGGACTTAAGCGTGATGCCTATTATAAGTATAAAAAAAGGGCTAACGAACGCTTAAAGCTTGAACAACAGATTATTCAGATAGTACAGAGAAAACGCCAATCCCTTCCCAGAGAAGGGGTAAGGAAACTCAAAAAATCCTTGAAAGATGATTTTGACAGAGCCAACCTTAAAGTCGGTAGAGACACACTGTTCAATATTCTTAGAAAACACAATATGCTCACACTTAGAAAGAAACCAAGCTATAGAACAACTAATTCTTTGCATAGATTTTACAAGTATAAAAATAGTATCAAAGATTTAGAAGTTAACAGACCCAACCAAGTTTGGGTAAGTGACATCACATATATAAGAACTGTAAAAGGGTTTTGTTACCTGGCATTGATAACAGATATATATTCTCGTAAAATCGTTGGATGGGACCTGAGCAATAGTTTAGAGCTCGCTGGCTGCAAGAGAGCCTTAAACAAGGCATTATACCAAGCTAAAGACACTACTGGACTTATTCATCATTCCGATAGAGGAATCCAATATTGTAGTAATGTCTATACTCAAATTTTAAAGCGAAATAACATAGCCATTAGTATGACCCAAGAAAACCATTGCTATGAAAACGCAATAGCAGAACGTGTAAATGGTATTTTAAAAGATGAGTTTTATCTCGACCAGACCTTTGATAGCACAGCACACGCAAAGCGTACAGCAAAAAATGCAATCAATTTATATAATTCTATAAGATTACACTTATCTTTAGATTTTAAAACACCTGAAATGATATATACAAATGCAGCGTGAATTCAATTTTTAACCTGTAGCCATATTTCAGGACGAGACATTA
>PAJL01000018.1 GCA_002706045.1 Flavobacteriaceae bacterium | reverse complement strand
AAAAATAGATATTCAGATAAGGATTTAGAAGAATTCAGAGTTTTAATTCAAGAAAAAATTGATAAAGCTGAGCACGATTTAGAATTGATAAAAAGTGCTTATATGAATGATCACAATAATGGTACAGACGATACCTCACCAACATTCAAAGCTTTTGAAGAAGGAAGTGAAACAATGAGTAAAGAAGCAAATTCGGCTTTAGCAATCCGTCAAGAAAAGTTTATTAGAGACTTAAAGAATGCTATTATTCGTATCGAGAATAAAACCTATGGAGTTTGTCGTGTAACAGGTAAGTTAATCAATAAAGAACGATTAAAATTAGTACCACACGCAACCCTTAGTATTGAAGCTAAGAATATGCAGAAATAATATATTCCTGCAAAAAGTAGGAATCTTAGTATGAAACTAAGTAATTATATATACAGGCCTCACAGGTTTCAAAACTCTGTGAGGTCTTTTTGTTTTATACTGTGTTTTATGTCTTTTTTTGCTAATTCTCAAAGTGTTTTAGTAAAAGAAATAGATTCGGATAATCTTAAAACTATCGTGGTTGATGGTAATCAGATTTTTAATATTTCAGTATATACATCATCAGTCGATAGAATAAAAATGAAGTCTCAAGTAGATGGTGAGTATCAAAGTCAATTTCAGATAATTTCGAAACTTCAAAACGATAGTCTTTTTGTGGATTTAGAGCAGTTTTCTTTCACTGATATTGCTGATGACAAACGTAATGCTCATAAGATGGTAGCAGTGACTTTAGAGCTTGAAATTCCAGAATATTTAAACCTAAATGTTTTTAGTGATGTGGGTTCAGTAAACTTAAATGGTAATTTTAATTTCATTTTTATTGAATTATCCCAAGGCTACTGCATTGTTAAAGGAAGCACAAATGAAGCTGTAATAAATACTATTGATGGAAACATTAGTGTTAAAACAAATAACTCCCTTATTGAAGCGTCTTCCAATCATGGTGAAGTAAGTATAGATAAATTTAATAATGGTACCTCTATTTGGAAATTACAAAGTATAAATGGTAACATAGCTGTTGCAAAGCTAGAATAATCGTTTACTTTTGTTCAAAAGTCTCAGATGTCTCTAAAAAAAGCGTCGTTAATCATTCTTCTTATTCTACTGATAGATCAAATCAGTAAAATTTACATTAAAACACATTTTGTAATCGGTGAAGATGTCACTGTATTTTCATGGTTTAAAATTGCTTTTGTAGAGAATGATGGTATGGCTTGGGGAACTAAACTTAGTGATCTGTTTCCCTTTATTACAGATAGAACAGCTAAGTTGGTGTTGACACTATTTAGAATTGTAGCTGTTACAGGAATTGGTTTTTGGTTAGTAGATGTTGTAAAAAAGAAAAGATCTAAAACTTTAATTTTTGCTATCGCAATTATTTTTGCTGGTGCTTTGGGTAATATTTTAGACTCGGTTTTTTACGGTATTTTTTTTAGTGATAGTCATATGCAAGTGGCAACTTTTTTACCAGAAGAAGGCGGTTACGCAGGTGTGTTTTATGGTGATGTTGTAGATATGTTACATTTTCCTATTTGGAGTGGACAATTACCAGAATGGTTACCTTTAGTAGGAGGAAAGGCATTCTCTTTTTTTGATCCCGTTTTTAACGTAGCTGATGTTGCTATCAGTACAGGTATTGGGATATTGATTATGTTTAATAGAAAGGCTTTTAAAGAGGAAGAGTTTAAAAATGAAGTGCTTGATTCGGAGTTACACAATAATCTAGTTTGACATCATTGTCTGAAGTTTCAAAAATTCCCTCTTCTACTTCAAAAAATGATAATCCAATTTTTAGAGTTTCAGGTTGGCAATTTGCTAAAAATCGATCGTAAAAGCCTTTACCGTAACCAATACGATGCCCTTCTTTATCAAAAGTTAAAAGTGGAATAAAGACAACGTCTAACTGAGAAGATTTTATTTCTATACCATCAACTGGTTCTGGAATATTATAGTCACTTTTTATAATTTTTGTACCATCTGTAAGCAAATAATGCGTCATAGAGTAATCTCTAAAATTACTCTTAGAAATCACAATGTTTTTATCCTTTCCAGCTAAAATATTTAAGATGTATTCCGTGTTTACTTCTTTTTGTTCTTCAATAGTTAGAAACAAGTGATAAAAGGAATAGTTCCAAATATCTAGTTTTAGCAATTGGTTTGCAATGGCTAAACTAAAATCTTCAATTTGATCATTTGAAAGCGCTTGTCTTAGAGCTTTGTATTTTTGGCGTAGGTCTGGTTTTTTCAAGGTTTTAATTTGGTTGAAATATGAAAAATAGCATCACCTTGATAGATAATTGGTGATTCGTTTACATTAAAAATATAACCATTATTAGGCGCTTTCACAAAATGATTAAAGCTACCATAAGGGTCGGTAATATGACCTAAAACGTCTCCTTTCTTCACTTCAGAATTGATGNTTANCACAGCCTTAAACATTCCAGAATGACTAGCACGAATCCATTTGCTTCCCTGAATTTTGATACAGTTTTTCTTTGGCTTAGAGACGGTGAATTTACTGTTTAAAATGCCTAAGTGATGAAGGATTCTCTTTATACCATTAACTCCAGTATTGGTAATATTATTATCTATATTAAAAGATTTTCCACCTTCAAAAAGTAAAATAGGAATANCCATTTTNGANGAAGCACTTCGGAACGATTTTTTAATATTTTTTGAATAATAAATAAATGGAGCTCCAAAGATTTGAGCTAACTCGTCGAGCTTAGGATCGTTTTTTACAATACGAATTTGTGGAGCGTTAAAACGACCAGCACCACCTGTGTGGAAATCCAAAATCAAATCTGCATGAGGCACGATTTCGGTAATTAATTTATGAGCCACTCTACTGGCAAGAGATCCTATTTTGCTACCAGGAAAAACACGGTTGAGATCACGACCATCAGGAAATTCCCTATCCATGTGTATAAAGCCAAACACATTGATGACAGGAATACATATTATTGTGCCTTTTTTAGGCTTGTTAATGCCTTTGGCAATTATTTGGCGTACAATTTCTACACCGTTAACTTCATCGCCATGAATACCAGCTGTGATTAAGACTGTTGCCCCTGGTTTTTTTGAGCGTTCTATAATTACAGGGACATCAATAGTATTTTGCGTATGCAGTTTAGCTACATTAAAGCTTACTTTAGCACTTTGTCCAAGCGCTACTTTTTTACCTAGAATATGTAATATATCCTTATCGCTCATCTATTTTCTATTGCGTTCTATATATGTAATAATAGCTTTGGCAATATTCTTTTTTGTTGCACCTTCTATGCCTTCTAGACCAGGTGTAGAGTTAACCTCCATAATTAAAGGACCTCTTGCTGATTGTAGCATATCTACACCACAAACAGGTAGTTTTAATGCACGAGCAGCCTTAGTAGCTAACTTTAATTCCTCGTCACTAAGCTTTATTAAGTTAGCGCTTCCTCCACGATGAAGGTTGGATCTAAACTCGCCTTCCTTACCTTGACGTTTCATGGCACCAACCACTTGTCCATCCACTATTAAAGCTCTTAAATCAGCACCTTTGGCTTCTTTAATAAACTCTTGTACCAAAGCTCTTGCCTGCAAACCATTAAAGGCTTCCAAAACCGATTCTGCAGCATTTTTGGTTTCGGCTAAAACAACCCCCAAACCTTGTGTGCCTTCGAGTAGTTTTATAATTACTGGTGGTCCGCCAACATGTTGTAATACTTCCTCAACATCTCTAGAATAATTGGTAAAAACAGTTTTTGGCATCCCAATTCCAGCTTTAGATAAACGCTGGAAACTTCTTANTTTATCTCTTGAACGTAATATAGCATCAGAGGATGCNGTTGTAAAAACATTCATCATTTCAAACTGTCTNACAACAGCACAACCAAAGAATGTTACGGACGCTCCAATTCTAGGAATTATGGCATCCACATAATCTAAATATCGGTCTTTATAAAAAATTGTTGGTTTTTCTTGTTCTATGATGATATCGCACTTCAAAGGGTCGATAATTTCAACCTCATGACCTCTGTTTTCAGCTTCTTCAATCAAACGAGCTGTAGAATACAAGTGAGGATTACGCGATAAAATGACTATGTTCATTGGTTTATTGATTAAATGATTGATTTTCTAAATCAACGTCAACTAANAATTTATGTCTCAAAAACTGACGGCCGATTAGTACAGGAAACTTCATGTCTTCNCTAGTGCTTAAAGTTAAGTTAATCTTATATTTTTTACCAAAGAATATCACAGATGTTTTGATTTTGTATCGATTTTCTCTGTGGCCGTTACTACTTTTAACATCTGTATAGGAATACTCATCAAAAACAACTTCGTCACTTTTAAAATTTGGATGTCCTTTACTCTCAAAGATACAGTAAAGCTTTTGGCCTTCTTCTCTGATTTTTGAACAGTGTATGGCGGAGGTGTAAGCTCCAGTATCAATTTTAACGTCTATTGTATTAAGATTTAAATCAGGAAAGTCGACTTTGTCAACACGTCCCAGAACCTTTTTAGTCATAATTTCATTTTTAAAAAAGTGGCGCAAGATAGTGATAAAGTTCATTCAAAATACAGGTATTGAAATCTTATTATTACCTTTGATATAATGCCAGAAACAACCCTAGATATACAAATAAAAACGCTGCCACATCAGCCAGGAGTTTACCAATATTTTGATATTAACAATAAGCTTATTTACGTTGGTAAAGCCAAAGATATTAAAAAGCGTGTAAGTAGTTATTTTACTAAACAGCATGATTATGGAAAAACTCGAGTTTTAGTAAAAAATATAGCATCGATTAAACATATTGTTGTTGAGACCGAAAATGATGCTTTACTATTAGAAAATAACCTTATAAAAAAATATCAGCCTAAGTATAATGTGATGCTTAAGGATGATAAATCGTATCCTTGGATTTGTGTAAAAAAAGAACGTTTTCCTAGGATTTTTCCAACCCGAAGAGTTATAAAAGATGGGTCTGAATATTTTGGTCCATATACCAGTATGAAAACCGTGAAAACACTCTTGGGTTTAATAAAAGGGTTATATCAATTGCGTACTTGTAATTATGATTTATCCGAATCTAAAATTGAGTCTGGTAAATACAAAGTGTGTTTAGAGTATCATTTGGGCAATTGTAAAGGACCTTGTGAAGGTTATGAATCGGAGGAAGAATACCATGCTAATATCATTGCTATTCGAGAGATATTAAAGGGGAATTTTAAGGATTCATTGCAGCAGTTTAAGACTCAAATGAGGCAGTATGCGGAGGCGATGCAATTTGAAGATGCACAGAAAATAAAAGAAAAACTAGAGGTTTTAGAAAATTACCAGGCAAAATCTACCATTGTAAACCCTAAGATTAGCAATGTAGATGTGTTTTCAATCGTTAGTGACGAAACCTATGCTTACATCAACTTTTTACAGTTGAGTTATGGTTCTATTATAAGATCTCACACGTTAGAATTAAAAAAGAAACTTCAAGAATCTGACCAAGAACTTTTAGAATTGGCGATTACAGAAATAAGACAACGATTCAACTCAAATTCAAGAGAGATTTATGTGCCTTTTAAAGTCGACCTTGGTGAAAATATTAAAGTTACGGTTCCAAAATTAGGTGATAAAAAAAGCATTTTAGACCTGTCTGAGCGTAATGCTAAGTATTACCGAATGGATAAGTTGAAGCAGATAAAAATTGTAGATCCAGATCGTCATACCAATAGAATTATGGCACAGATGAAAGCGGATTTGCGTTTGTCTGTAGAACCAAGACATATTGAATGTTTCGATAACTCCAACATACAAGGTACTAACCCTGTTGCAGCCTGTGTAGTTTTCAAAAACGGAAAGCCAAGTAAAAAAGATTATCGTCATTTTAATATAAAAACGGTTGAAGGTCCAGATGATTTTGCTTCTATGGAAGAAGTGGTTCATAGGCGCTATAAGCGATTATTGGAAGAAGATGAACCGTTGCCACAACTCATAATTATTGATGGAGGAAAAGGCCAATTATCATCCGCTTTAAAGAGTTTGGATATTTTAGGGTTAAGAGGAAAAATAGCTATTATCGGAATTGCAAAACGTTTAGAAGAATTATTCTATCCAAATGATCCAATTCCCTTATATTTAGATAAAAAAAGCGAAACTCTAAAAATCATACAGCAATTACGTAACGAAGCTCACCGTTTTGGTATAGAACACCATAGAAATAGACGAAGTAAGGGTGCTTTAAAAACAGAGTTGGAAAATATTTCAGGTGTAGGTGAACAAACCATTGTAGATTTAATGAAACAGTTTAAAACTGTAAAGCGAATCGCTAATGCCAAATTAGATGAACTGGAAGCTGTTGTAGGAGTATCGAGAGCCAATAAAATTTATAACTATTATCATAAAGAGTAGGTGAAACAATCCCAAATATATCATCAAAGAATAGCTAAAAGATTTTTATTGCTAGTTGCAGTAATGTTTTTTGGTTTGCAATCGTTCACATTGCTGGCTCAAGACAAAAATGAACCGAAAGTTGGTTTGGTTCTTAGTGGTGGAGGCGCTAAAGGTTTTGCACATATAGGTGCTTTAAAAGTTATTGATAGTTTAGGTATAAAAATAGATTATGTAGCAGGTACTAGTATGGGTGCCATTATTGGATCATTATATGCCACAGGATATACAGGTAAGCAATTAGAAGAAATGTTTGAACAACAGGATTTTGATGAGCTTATAAACGATAAGTTTCCAAGATCGTCTAAACCATTTTATGAAAGAGAGAATGTTGAAAAATATGCGGTAAGTCTGCCTTTTGATGGGTTTAAAATTAATTTACCTTCAGGTTTGTCTAGAGGTCAAAATGTCTATAACTTACTATATCAATTAATGCTTCCGGTTAATGATGTTAGGGATTTTGACGAACTACCTATACCTTTCTTTTGTATTGCAACAGATATAGAAACAGGAGAGTCTGTAGTGATGGAAAAAGGTAGATTACCAGAAGCTGTTGCGGCAAGTGGTGCATTACCATCTTTGTTTCAACCAGTAGTTATAGGTGATAGAATTTTAATCGATGGTGGAGTTACAAATAATTTTCCTGTTGAAGAGCTTAGAGCTAAAGGGATGGATGTTATTATTGGAGTAGATGTTCAGGATGGTTTAAAGGACAGAGAATCTTTAAATTCCGCACCAGATATTTTGCTGCAAATTAATAATTTCAGAACCATAAACGCTATGAAAAACAAAGCGCCTCTAACCGATATTTATATCAAACCAGATATTGAAAATTTTTCGGTTATTTCATTCAGTGAAGGTCATGATATTATTGCAAGTGGTGAAGCGGCTGCTAGAGTAAACATCTCTCAATTATTGAAAATAAAAGACAAACAAATTGATAAAAATTATACAAGATCACAATTAAAACAACCTGATAGTTTAATAATAAATAATATAAATGTAACAGGTAATGATCGTTATACTAGATCTTATATTTTAGGTAAACTAAGGCTTAAAGGTGGTGAGAAACTTTGTCAAGATGATTTTAAGGAGAACATTAACAATCTAATAGCTACTAATAATTTTGACACTTTTAGATACCGATTAGTTCCAATTGAAAATAGTGAAGAGTATAGTCTTACTGGTACAATTACAGAGAGTAAAGCTTCTACTTTTTTAAGATTTGGTTTGCATTATGATGGTTTGTATAAAAGCGCCTTGATAGCTAATCTTACTAAAAAAGGATTATTATTTAATAATGATGTTGCATCCTTAGATGTAGTTTTAGGTGACAATTCACGTTATAATTTCGATTACTTTATAGATAAAGGGTTTTACATCAGTATAGGGTTAAAATCGCGTTATAATAAATTTGAACGTAATATTAATCCTTTCGTGGCTATATCAGACACTCTTTTGGCTGGGCTTAATAAGATCAGTATAGAGTATCAGGATTTTACAAATCAATTGTACTTACAGACAATTTTTAGGAAAGATTTTGCACTTAGGGCAGGTGTAGAACACAAGCGTTTAAAGATAACTTCAGAGACACTGTTGTCAGAAGATCAAAATGATGATATTGTTTTTGAAAACACGGATTACTTTAGTCTTTTTGGAAATTTAAAGTTTGATAGTTACAGCGATTCTAATTTTGCTAAAAGAGGATTCTATTTTAATGGTGATTTCCATTTGTATCTGAATGCTTCAGGTTTTAATGAAGATTTTGAAGAATTCTCTATAGCTAAAGCAGACATTGGTTACGCGTTTAGTTTAAGTGATAAAATGGCTGTAAGGATAGAATCTAGAGGAGGTTTTACTGTTGGTGATAAATCTACAACTTCGCTTAATTTTGCATTAGGAGGTTATGGCAAAAATTTCATCAATAATATCTATTCGTTTTATGGTTATGATTATGTAGATGTTATAGCGAATAGTTTTGTGAAAACCAATCTTACTTTAGATTATGAAATTTTCAAAAAACACCACATTATTCTTGCTGCCAATATTGCTAATGTAGAAGACGAACTTTTTGAAACAGGTAATTGGTTCTCTTCGCCAGATTATACAGGTTACGCTTTAGGATATTCTCTAGAAACTTTTTTAGGGCCAATAGAAGGAAAATATTCGTATTCGCCAGATACTGGTAATAGCTATTGGTATTTTAACCTTGGGTTTTGGTTTTAATTTAATAAGGGCTATGTCATACAGAACTCGCTTCGGTATCCCATAGCTATATGATTTTCTAATTCCTAAAAAATACATTTCCTTAAAAAAGAGATAGTTATTTGTAAAATTATCAAATATACTGACAACGAAACCTCTTTACTGTTAATGGTATTTTTTATGCCATTTTCCAAAGGTTAGCAACCTCTTAAATTTTGCGTGTAATCAAAATAGGTGTTTTCTACAATACCATTTTTTGAAAGCAACTTACTGTTAACAGCTAAAGCTTTGGAATTGAGTTCAAGATTAGGGTATTATAAATCTCCAAGGGATTATTATTACTGTCAATGTTATAATTTTGTTCGTATATATATGAATTAAAAATCATGTAACCGTTTAATTTTGCTGTAGTAAAAAGAGTGTTTCTTATTGCTGATTTCATGACTATTGATGTGAAGAATTGATGAGAAAACAATAATTAATTAGTTTTTTTTTGATGCTATATTATCTAAACTAATAATTATAAAATTATAAGATAAATTATTGTTTTTTAAGTCAAGTATTAGCTTGTCTAAATTTTTTGACAATTTTCCCAATTTATAAGAATATGTGTAAACAATCAAATGTTTACTAAAGTCTAATTCGACTTTAACCCCATCTAGGTTGTAATAAGAAAAATCTGAAAGAGGGCTACTTTGATAAACGCCAGATGAAGAACTATCAATACTTTTATTAATGACACTAGAGATTGATCCAAAGCAGCTATTTTTATCCTTTAAATCTGAACCGTTAGCTACAAGTCTATCATTATCAAAAATACCATAATAATAAACAACTCTTCTTTTCATAACATCAAATATTAAATCGTTATAGTCTTGCTCTTTTACAACTAATATTTTTTCTGAATCAAGTGAGGTTGTTTTATTAATGAAATCTTTATAATCATTTAAACTAGTAAATTCTATTTCTTTATTTATACCATTTACTCCTTTATAAATTGGCTTGCATGAATAGAAACTAATAGTAAAAAGAAGGAATAAAATATAGAAACGGTTCACGATTTTTATTTTTTAATCAAAGTCAACAGATACTATTATTTCTGTATCATCAATTAGAGTGTTATAGTTACCAGGAATTAATGTGACTCCATCAATTATATTAATGTTTGTATCATTGTCCACATTGAATACGTTGAAATCAGATAATTTGTTTCCTTCTAAATATGCTAATTCTTTAGGAAAATAAAAATCAACCGTGCTATTGCTGTAGTTAATAATACCAGCAACCGTTGTTTTCCTTGATGTTGTATCTACTTTAGATAAAGATATCACTTCAACGACTGCGCCAGAGAAATTATCGTGACATTCAATCACCCATCCACCATTGGTAGTGCAGAACCAAAACCCACTGTTGCAATTAAATTTAGGCCTTTTGAATCGAAATTCATCAAATTCATAATGTATAGAAGCTGTTGTGTTTTCTGGACATCCACTCGGTCCTATTTTTTGAAAACCTTCTATTACCTGATTCATTGTGTTGTCATCTTTTTCACATGAAAATATTAAGGCAATTAACAGCAGGTAAATTAAATTCTTCATAATTTTAAAATTTAAGACCAAAATATGGTCGGTTAATAAACATTTCTTAACGAGTATTAACGAGTTTAAAATTAACGAGAGTTGTAACGAGTAAAGAAAAATTAAACCTGATCAGGTTTTTGGCTAACCATTGCTATTAACAAAAACACTCCGCCTCGTTAAAACGTTATGTTACAGTTAATAACATTTCAAATCTAAAAAAAAAAATAGTTAAACCACCAAAAAAATATATAAGATTTTTCAAATTTTTTTAATTATGGTTTTTCCGTAATTGTTTGGTAAACATTAGTTTAATTTTAACATTTTTTTGGTTTGGATATTAAATAGGATTTGCTTTCTAATTGTAATTATATTTTAAAAACCCCTAACTTTGTAATATTATGATTCGAGCTTTTTTTATCATTTCATTTTTTATGAAATAAACAAAAGCGAACAGCATGTGTCTTCCAAAGGACAATAAAATAAAACACATGAAACCATTCTGGCCAAATTTAAAACTTCATTTGCACTTCCTTATCAAAAGGAATCCAGAATAATTGTATTGTGAGATGAGATATATTAAAAATCTCATCTATAAATTAAATTTCAAATTTTGTACCTTTAAAACGTTTAGCTTTTGCTCGGGTAAACGAATAAACAATTCAACAATTAAAAGATTTTGCAATGCCATTTTATCATAAATTAGGGAAAATTCCTCCAAAACGCCATACGCAGTTTAAAAAGCCAGATGGCAGTTTTTATTATGAACAATTGTTTGGTACTATTGGTTTCGATGGTATGTCTACCAATAGTTATCACGAACAACGACCAACACAAGTAAAAGAAATAAAAAAACAGTACAGTGTAGCGCCAAAGGTTGCAAAGGCAAATAATATGCAGTCTTACCGCTTTCATGGATTTAAAGTAAAGCCAGAAAATGATTATTTAGACAGTCGTAAAATTGTATTGACCAATAGCGATTGCAATATCATCTTGGCAGCACCAAAACAATCCACGAAAGATTATTTTTATAAAAATACAGATGCCGATGAGTTAATCTTTATCCATAAAGGCTCAGGAAAGCTAAGAACGCATTTAGGGAATTTAGATTTTAAATATGGTGATTATCTTTTGGTGCCAAGAGGTATAATTTACAAGTTAGATTTTGATACTGAAGACAACAGGTTGTTTATTGTAGAATCTTATCGTCCAATATACACACCAAAGCGTTATCGTAATTGGTTCGGACAATTATTAGAGCATTCACCGTTTTGTGAACGCGATTTAAGACAGCCTCAAGAATTGGAAACTTATAATGAATCTGGTGAGTTTCTTATAAAAATAAAAAAAACAAGACGAAATTTTCGATATGGTTTATGCCTCGCATCCTTTTGATGTTGTAGGCTATGATGGTTATAACTATCCATACGCCTTTTCAATTCACGATTTCGAACCCATAACTGGTCGCGTGCATCAACCGCCTCCAGTGCACCAAACTTTTGAGACCGATGCTTTTGTAGTCTGTAGTTTTGTGCCTCGTTTGTATGATTATCACCCGTTGGCAGTGCCAGCACCTTACAATCATAGTAATATAGATAGTGATGAGGTATTGTATTACGTGGATGGCGATTTTATGAGCAGAAACGATATTGCCGCAGGTCATATCTCGTTGCATCCTGCAGGTATT
Organism: Flavobacteriaceae bacterium; assembly: GCA_002706045.1. GTDB lineage: Bacteria > Bacteroidota > Bacteroidia > Flavobacteriales > Flavobacteriaceae > Winogradskyella. The sequence goes on along the minus strand of PAJL01000018.1, from coordinate 14,776 downwards.
CCTCATGGGCCGCATCCAGGAGCTATGGAGCGCAGTATCGGAAAAGTAAAAACAGATGAGTTGGCTGTAATGGTAGATACATTTAAGCCTCTTAAAGTTACAGAAGAAGCCTTAGAAATAGCAGACGAAGATTACTTCAAATCTTGGTTAGAATAATTATAGAAACATTTAATGAACCAAAAAAAATTACCAGCAGATTCTGGGGCAATGACCTTAGGGATAATATCACTATCAATAGTATTGATAGGGTTTTGTTGTGGCTTGTTAGCTGTAGCCGCTTTAGTATTAAGTATTATAGGGCTTGTAAAAGCTAATAAAAGTATAGCGCTGTATAGAGAAAATGAAGAATTGTATTTAGAGCAGAGCTATAAGAATGTTAATACAGGAAGAATTTTAAATATCATAGCTATTCCAATTAGTGGTATAGTATCCTTGATTATGATTGGGTATTATTTTCTATATGGTGCAGCTGTATTATCATTTTTAACCCTTTTTGGTTCTATGGCTTCAGAAATGGAGAGGCAATCAACCTATCCTGATTATGAGTATTATGAAGAAACAACCGACTCCACAGATACTTGGGGAGACGATGATTATATTATAGAAGAAGAAATAGACTCTATTAACTTAGATTCAATTCAAGAATAAAAACTAAAATATTATGGCAAAAGAAATAGAAAGTGTAAACTATGGTTTGGAAAAAATATTTGACGGAGCTCAAGATTTTCTTCCACTTTTAGGAACCGATTATGTAGAATTTTATGTTGGTAATGCAAAGCAAGCGGCACATTTCTACAAAACGGCATTTGGTTTCCAATCCTATGCTTATAAAGGATTAGAGACTGGTTCAAAGGAAACAGTAAGTTATGTGCTAAAGCAAGATAAAATAAGATTAGTGCTTACCACACCTTTAAACTCTCAACATCCCATAAACAATCATATTGTTAAACATGGAGACGGAGTTAAAGTTGTGGCGCTTTGGGTAGAAGATGCCAGAAGTGCCTACGAAGAAACTACCAAGCGTGGTGCAAAATCTTTTATGGAACCTACGGTTGAAGAAGATGAATACGGAGAAGTGGTNAGAGCTGGTATTTATACCTATGGTGAGACGGTTCATATGTTTGTAGAACGAAAAAATTATAATGGAAAGTTTTTGCCAGGTTTTATAGAGTGGGAAAGTGATTATAATCCAGAACCAGTTGGTTTAAAATATATAGACCACATGGTTGGAAATGTTGGTTGGGGTGAAATGAATACTTGGGTGAAATGGTACGAGGATGTTATGGGATTTGTGAATTTCTTATCCTTTGATGATAAGCAAATACATACCGAATACTCAGCTTTAATGAGTAAAGTAATGAGTAATGGAAATGGACGTATTAAATTTCCGATTAATGAACCTGCAGAAGGGAAAAAACGTTCACAGATAGAAGAGTATTTAGATTTTTATGAAGGAGCAGGTGTACAACATATAGCTGTGGCAACTGATGATATTATAAAAACCGTCTCGGACTTACGAAGTAGAGGTGTTGAGTTTTTATCCATTCCACCAGAAGAATATTATAGAGCTGTTCCTGGACGTTTAGAAGAATTCAGTCATGAACTTCGTGAAGATATAGAAACCCTAAAAAGTCTGGGTATTATGATAGATGCGGATGAAGAAGGGTATTTGCTTCAGATTTTTACGAAGCCAGTTGAAGATAGACCAACGTTATTCTTCGAAATCATCCAGCGAATGGGAGCTCGTGGTTTTGGTGCAGGTAACTTTAAAGCCTTGTTTGAGTCTATTGAAAGAGAGCAAGAAAAAAGAGGGACATTATAAAAAATAGCGCGTTTAACTCCTTAACTATTAAACGCGCTGACAAAAAACCAACTCTATTCTCACATATAATTTATATGTTTTGATTAGCTCTANTATAACATCGTTAAAGTTTAAAAATGTGAGCGTTAACAGAAATAATTATAAATTAATCTAAGGTTTTTGGATTGTAATTCAAGCTTTTAATACATTTGGAACAGTAATTGTATTTGTGATATTGGTAACACAGCAAATGTGTGCAATTGATTAAATTTACAAACTAGAAATTATGAAACATTTATTTACAATTATATTATTATTTGTAGGGTTTCACGCTCCAAGTTCACAAAAAGAATCTGCTTTCCAAGAAGGNGAATGGTTTAAGTTCGAAATGAGCTATAGTGGCTTTTTAAAAGCCGGNAATGCGACCTTAACTTTAAAAGATACAACTTTAGATGGNAAACAAGTTTATCATGTTGTNGGTAAAGGTTGGACCACAGGAGCTATAAAGTGGTTTTTCAAAGTAAAAGATAGGTACGAAAGTTACTTCGATAAAGAAACAGGTGCTCCTTATAAATTCATCAGAAANATAGATGAAGGAGGTCATACTAAAGATATNGAAATAGATTTCGACCATAAAGCACGAAAAGCTACAGTTAATAATAAGAAAAAGAAACAGGTTGAAACTTTCACCACNGAGAAAGATGTTCAAGANATGGTNTCTATGTACTATTACCTTAGAAATAGTATTGATATAGATAACCTAAAGCATGGTGATGAAATTCAAACTAACATGTTTTTCGATGAGGAAAACTTTGGTTTTAAACTAAAGTATTTAGGTAGGGAAACAATAAAGACAGAATTTGGTAAAGTAAAAACTCTAAAATTTAGACCATACGTAATGGCAGGTAGGGTTTTTAAGGAAGAAGAAAGTTTAACTTTATGGGTAAGTGCTGATAAAAATAAAATACCTTTGAAGATTAAAGCGGATTTAGCCGTAGGTTCTTTAAGAGCAGATTTAGTAGCTTTTAAAGGCTTAAAACATTCTTTCAACATAGAATTTGATTAATATNATATATGCACGATTTACATAAATTTGATGATATTGTAAAAGAGCTTCAAAAAAAGTACACTGCAATAGATCAAGATACTGATGACCACTTATACGGCTTGCTTTATAGCAAGCCGATTACATATTGGGATTATATACAAACTGATGCGCTTTTAAGTCTTCAGAACCANCGCACTACNCTTCCTGATGAAATGGTTTTTATAGCNTATCATCAAATCAATGAGCTTATTTTTAAGATGATACTTTGGGAAATNNANCAAGTAGCNGAAAGAGAAAATTTNGANGCTACTTTTTTCGAAAGTAAAATAATGCGTATCAGTCGNTATTTTGATATGCTNACAACCTCTTTCAACATAATGAGAGAAGGTATGGAAGTGGAGCAATATATGAAGTTTAGATACACTTTAACACCTGCAAGTGGATTCCAAAGTGCACAATACAGACTTATAGAATTTGCTTCTACAGAACTTATTAATCTAATTGATTACAGATTTAGAGCAAATATTGACCGAAACACTCCTTATACTCATGCCTTTGAGCACTTGTATTGGCAAGCGGCAGGAAAAGATCATAAAACTGGGAAAAAATCAACACTTTTAGTTAATTTTGAAAAACGATACAAAGACGAGTTTTTAAGATTTATGGAAACTTATAATATCAAAAATCTTTGGACACGTTTTAAAGAGTTGCCGCCAGAAGATCAAAAAGATGAAGATTTGGTGAAAGCGATGCGTCATTATGATTACACAGTCAATGTAACTTGGGTAATGGCTCATTATAACACAGCTGTTCATTATATAGAAAGTGGTCTTGGTGATGGAGAGGCAACCGGAGGAAGTGATTGGAAAAAGTATATGCATCCAAAATATCAGAAGCGTATATTCTTTCCAGAATTATGGAGTAAAGAAGAATTAGACAACTGGGGAAATAACTTATAATTAATGCATTTAAATAAATATGTGGCAATAGTTTTTATTGCTGTGAGCATTTGGGCATGTAAAGATGATAATTCTGCTGAAAAAGTAGAAGAAAAGGAACTTGCCGAAATCGTTGAAGAGGAGAAAATATTAGAATTTGGTTTTAATCTTAATGATTATGAGGTTAAACGNGACACCATTAGAAAAGGAGATACTTTTGGTGANATTATGGGTCGTCATAATATAGGGTATCCTCAAATTTTTCAAATTGCAGAAAGAACTAAGGATTCTTTTGATGTTACTAAGGTTATACCAGGAAAACCTTTTACACTTTTATATTCTAAGGAATCTAAAAATGATAGTTTACCAAGCCCTGAAACATTTATCTATCAGCCTGATCAAGAGCAATATGTAGTTATCAATCTTAAAGATTCTATTCATGCTTATACAAGCAGAAAACCAATAACCTATGTTGAAAAAACAGCAACTGGAGTTATTGAAAATAACATATCACAAACTTTAGAAGAAAAAGGTCTAAGTCAAAGATTAGCCTATAAAATGGCAGATGATATCTATGCTTGGACCATCGATTTTAGAAGGCTTCAAAAAGGTGACCGATTCAAAGTTATTTATACAGACAAATACATAGATGATACTATTTATGCAGGTGTTCATAATGTGAAAGCAGCATATTTTGAGCATAATGGTGACTCTCTATATGCTTTTCAATTTAAAACAGATTCTATTAAAAACATTATAGATTATTTTAATGAAGATGCTAAGAATTTAAGAAGAGCATTTCTAAAAATGCCAGTTAAATTTGGGAGGCTGTCATCACGATACAATCTAAAAAGGAGAATTGCATATTATGGTTATAAGATAAGACCTCATAAAGGAACGGATTTTGCTGCGCCAATTGGTACACCAATAATGGCTACCGCAAATGGAACTGTAGTTGAATCTACAAGAAGAGGAGGTAATGGTAAATATGTGAAAATCAGGCATAATGCAACTTATTCTACTCAATACCTCCATATGAAGGCCCAAAACGTAAAAAAAGGTCAGTTTGTAAAACAAGGTGATATAATAGGTTGGGTTGGTATGACAGGTAATACTGGAGGTCCGCATGTCTGTTACCGCTTTTGGAAAAATGGAAAACAGGTAGATCCTTTTAAACAAAAATTACCAGAGGCAGAACCTATTTCAGATAGTTTAAAAATTAAATATTTAGACTATATAGCACCGATAAAACAACGATTGGACAACATCTTTTTCTTAGAAGCAGAACCAAAAGAAAAAGAAAACTCAATTTCAGAAAACCCAATATCATAAATCAAAAATGGCATTAAAATCAACCAACCCAACTACTACAAACGCATGGAGTAAACTTCAANCACATTTTGAAGATATAAAGACCGAGCATTTGAGAGATTTATTTAGCTCAAATGAAAAAAGAGCTNATGAGTTAACAATAAAATGGGATGATTTTTATGCAGATTTTTCAAAAAATAGAATTACCAAAGAAACTTTAAACCTTCTTGTAGAGCTAGCTAACGAAGTAGATTTAAAAGATGCGATTTCAAAATATTTCGAAGGTAAAATTATAAACGCCACTGAACGAAGAGCAGTTTTACATACAGCATTAAGAGCTCCAAAAACGGCTAAAGTTTTGGTAGATGACGAAGATGTTATTCCTGAAGTACATGCTGTAAAGAAAAAAATTGAAGACTTTACTAATGCTGTAGTTAATGGAATACACAAAGGGTACACTGGTAAAAACATTACAAATATTGTAAATATTGGTATTGGTGGTTCAGATCTTGGTCCTGCAATGGTTGTAGATTCACTACAGTTTTACAAAAATCATCTTAACACGTATTTTGTAAGCAATGTAGATGGTGATCATTACAAAGAAATTATAAAGAATTTAAATCCTGAAACTACATTGTTTGTAATTGTTTCAAAAACATTTACAACTCAAGAAACACTTTCTAATGCCAATTCAATAAGAGCATGGTTTTTAGAATCTCAACCAGAAGAAGCGGTTTCTAATCATTTTGTGGCTGTTTCCACAAATGTTGATAGCGTAAAAGCATTCGGAATTGCTGAACAGAATATCTTCCCTATGAAAGACTGGGTTGGTGGACGTTTTTCACTTTGGAGTGCTGTTGGCTTATCCATAAGTCTTGCCTTAGGTTACAAGAATTTTGAAAGTTTATTAGAGGGTGCTCATAAAATGGATGAGCATTTTAAAACTGCTGACTTTAATGCCAATATCCCTGTAATTTCTGCATTGTTAACAGTTTGGTACAATAACTTTTTTAAAGTAGAAAGCGAAGCCGTTATTCCGTATACTCAATATTTAAATCAGTTTGCTACTTACCTTCAGCAAGGTATTATGGAAAGCAATGGTAAGAGTGTAGATAGGTCAGGGAATAAGGTAGGCTATCAAACTGGAACCATTATTTGGGGTGAACCAGGAACCAACTCCCAACACGCTTTCTTTCAATTAATCCATCAAGGAACCAAGTTAATTCCAGCGGATTTTATAGGCTTTATAGAATCTTTATATGGAAATAAAGATCATCATGATAAGTTAATGTCTAACTACTTCGCACAGACAGAAGCTCTCATGAATGGTAAAACCGAAACTGAAGTTTTACAAGAGTTAAATTCTCAGAATCTTTCTCAAGAAGAAATAGACGTACTCCTACCTTTCAAAATATTCGATGGTAACAAACCAACAACTTCTTTATTGATTAAAAAGTTATCTCCAGAAAGTTTAGGTAAACTTATTGCTATGTACGAGCACAAAATATTTGTACAGGGTATTATCTGGAACATATACAGTTACGATCAATTTGGTGTGGAATTAGGTAAGCAATTAGCAAAATCTATACTTAAAGAACTTCAAAATGATGCTATTTCTTCACATCATGATGCTTCTACTCAAAATTTAGTCGACTTTTATAAGAAGAATTGTTAAAATTTGTTAAAAAGTTTTAATAAATTTTAATTGTGCNTGCATAATAATTGGNGATTCTATAATTAACTTCNCGTCGACTAATTGTTAACATTAAGTTAATGTTANAGCTAGGTTAATGCGTAATTTTGCGCTGATGAAAAACCAATTAACTTAAATTTTATAATGAAAAAATTTAATCAATTTTTATGTATTGCTGTTTTGACATTGTTCTCAACAGTTATGTATGCACAAACCACTATCACAGGTAAAGTGATAGATGGTGATTTTAATTCACCTTTACCTGGTGCCAATGTAATAATTAAAGGTACTACAACTGGCGCTACTACTGATTTTGATGGTAATTTCACAATTACTACAGATTCAGGTTCTGGTGAGGTTGTGATTTCGTATGTAGGTTACATATCTCAAACATTTACTTTTGATGGTAATACCGATTTAGGAAGTATTACATTAATGTCTAGTGAAGTTGGTCTTGATGAAATTATGATTGTTGCTTCTGTTGCTGTTGATAGAAAGACTCCTGTAGCGGTTTCTACGATTAGAGCAGAAGAGATTTCTTTAAAATTAAGTACTCAAGAATTTCCTGAAATTTTAAAATCAACACCAGGTGTTTATGCTACTAGAGCAGGTGGTGGTTATGGTGATGGTAGAATCAACTTAAGAGGTTTTGATTCAGAAAATGTTGCTGTAATGATTAACGGTGTACCTGTTAATGACATGGAAAATGGTGCTGTATATTGGAGTAACTGGGCTGGGTTAGGTGATGTAACATCTCAAATGCAAGTTCAGAGAGGTCTTGGGGCTTCTAAAGTAGCGGTATCTTCTGTTGGTGGTACTATAAATATTATTACAAAAACTACTGATGCTGTAAAAGGAGGAAGTATAATGTCTAGCATAGGTAATAATGGTTATTTAAAGTATGGAATGACTTATTCCACAGGTCTTTCTGACAAAGGATTTGCAGCTACGGTTAGTGCTTCAAAAATTGGAGGTGATGGCTATGTAGACGGAACAGAATTCTCAGGATATAATTATTTTATTAGCTTGTCTCAGCAAATAAATGATGCTCATAGATTATCGTTCACTGCATTTGGAGCACAGCAAGAACATGGTCAGCGTTACAATCGCTCAACAATCGCAGAACTTCAGGCTACTGATTCTGGTCCAAGAAGAGCTAATAAGGATTGGGGATATAAAAACGGGGAAGTTTACCACCAATCATTTAACTTTTACCATAAGCCACAAATGTCTATAAATCATTTATGGAATATAAATGACAAATCAGCTCTTTCTACTGCATTATATGCATCTTTTGGTTCAGGTGGTGGTAGAAGAGATGAAGGTACTAAGATTGGTTCTAGCGAATATAGAATTGGTTCAGCAGGTTTACAGCCAATTGATTTTGATAGAATCGTTGAAGAGAATAGAGCAAATGGTGTAAATGGTTCTACAGATATTATTTCATCTTCTAGAAACTCTCATGAGTGGTATGGAATCTTATCTTCTTATAAAAATAGAGTTAATGATGCATTAACTATTTCTGGTGGTTTTGATGGTCGTTATTACATTGGTTCTCACTGGTACCAAGTGGATGATTTATTAGGAGGTCAGTTCTTCTTAGATAATGAAACAGACACNTTTGCTTTNGGAAAACCNTTAAANGTTGGNGATAANTANAATAAAGACTANGATGGTNTTGTNGTAAGATATGGACTNTTNGGTCAAGCAGAATATCAAGTTACNGATGCNTTCAATATNTTTGTAGCNGCNGATGTTTCTAACAGTAGTTACAANCAAAAAGAATATATGAANAATACTATAACNGGTAGNAGATCATCAGATGCTGTTAANTTTGTAGGATANGGTTTCAAAGGTGGTGGNAACTANAATTTAGATTCNAANAACAATNTATTTNTTAATGTAGGTTANTTCTCNAGACCTCCATTTTTAGATTCTGTATTTTTAGATGAAGATGGTATTGATGCTAACGAAGATGCAGTTAATGANAAGGTNTTTAGTGCNGANTTAGGATATGGTTTCCGTNGTGAGAAATTAAGTGCTAATGTTAATATTTACTANACNAANTGGTTAGATAANTCTTANTCNGGATCAATAGGAACAGGTGATGATATCTTCTTTTACAANGTTTTAGGTATAGANGCATTACACCAAGGTATNGAATTNGATTTNAGATATAAAGCAACTGATGANTTAACNGTTACNGGTATGGCTTCNTTAGGNGANTGGAANTGGAAAAGNAATGTTTCTGCAATTGTNAGAGANCANGCAGGNGANCAAGTNGGTGATCCTATNGANGTTTATGCTGANGGAATTAAAGTNGGTGATGCNGCNCAAACNACNTTTGCNTTAGGAGCNGATTANCAATTAGCNCCAAANTCTAATATTTATTTNGATTATAANTTTGCAGGNGANAANTANGCTTCTTATGATGTNACTAANAGAAGTAGTAGTAATACAAATGATGTTTGGNAACTTCCTGATTTTGGCTTATTNGATTTAGGTATGAGACATACATTCNAAATGGGATCATTTGAAGCTACTTTAACAGGTAAAATAAACAACGTGTTTAACACAGAATATGTTTCAGATGCTAACGATATAGATGGTACTGCTTCAACAGCACAAGTTTATTATGGTCCTGGAAGAACTTATAGTGTAGGTCTTAGAGTTAACTTTTAAAAAAACAATTAAAATGAAAAGAATAATTTATTGCTTAGCAATTTTTGGAACAATCTTCGTAGGTTGTAATCCAATGGAAGACATCTACGATGGCTTAGATACGAGTGCTGATCCAATTATTGGTACTGATAGTTATACATTAACTAGTGATGATTACGATGCCTTAGGATTAGGTTTTGGAAGTTTTGATTCAGAACAACAAGCTAAGGATTCTATACCTCAATTGTTAGAGGAAATGTATCCATTTTGGGGTGAAGGATCTCAGGTATTAGTAGGTTATGAACTATACATAGGTTCTGCAGAAGGTGTTAGTGATTATACAAACGCTGACATATATGAGTTTACAAATTCTGATTATGCAACAACTGGAAGTGATGCTTTTGGATTCTATCCAGATGTAGATGCTACAGATGAAATACCAGCAATCTTAGATACTCAAATTGCAAGTCCAGAAGAAGGACAAATCGTTTTAGCAAAATACGATCAATACACTGAAGAGCCAGAAGTTGGTTTAGCAGATTTAGTATCTTACAACTTTGCAGGAAGTTTAGAAGGTTGGACTGTTGCTGAAGAATTTGGTGGAGATGATGTTTGGACTTCTCAATCGGGTTACGTTCAGGGTAATAGTTTCTTTGGTGGCCAAGTTGCAAATACAGAATGGTTGGTGTCTCCAACAATCGATTTAACAGGCGAAAGCGACCTTAAATTTCAAATTACTCAAGAGTTAGACTATGCTGGTGATGCATCTTTATTAAAGATATTTGTATCTACAGATTATTCAGGTGATGTTTTAGCTGCTACTTGGGACGAAATTATATTAGCAAATCCTGCTACAGGAGATATGGCATCTTCAGAAGATTACGATTTTTCTGCCTACGATGGTCAAGTTATCAATGTTGCTTTTAGATATGAATCTTCAGATACTGACGCTGCAAGATGGCGAATAGAAAGCTTAAAAATTAAGACATTAGGTGCTACAGGTGATACAAACTCAAAAGGTGAGTACTTTATGTATTCAGGAGGTGCTTGGGAAGCTGTTGAAGGAGTTTATTACCTGAGTTCAGATGATTTTGACTCTATGGGTGAAGGATCTGGTCAACCAGGACAATATAACAATTTCGGAAGTTCAATACCACCAGACAACTATTTACCAACATTCTTAGAGTTAACATTCCCTTATGCTCAAGAAGAGGATGAATTGTTAGTAATTTATGATTATTACTCAAGTTCAAGTGGAGCTCAAATAAGAGGTAATTCTTATACATATATGAATGGAGTATGGTCAGGTCATGAGAGTGTAATTTCTACAACGTTACAATTTGGATTCGAAGACGGTGTTTGGGTACCAGATAACACTATTAGATACACGATGGGTCCTGATGATTATGCTGCTATAGTTGCTGCATTAAGTTCTGATTATCCTGAAGCTACAACGAGTATGGATAATTATGGAAATATGGATAGAAGATCTGGGAATCCAGCAGAATGGACGAATCCTATGGTTCTTGAAGCTATAAATATTGTTTTAGATGCTTTAGATCCTTCAGCAGAAGAAGAGCAAAAATATATTGTTACTATAGACATCTATAATGGTAGTAATGGTACTGAAGATTTTGCTGTAATAAAGATGGGCGGTGAATGGGTTTACCAAGAGTAACTAATCACTTCACAGTAATAAAAAAAGCAGCCAATCGGCTGCTTTTTTTATTACTAAACTTTAGATTAATTTTCTTTCCACTTTATAGATTCCATCAAGCGTTTAATATCTTTCTTAAGATATTCTGATGCTGGATAAATAGAATCATAATTTGGTTTTGCATAGAAATACAAAGAACCACTAAGAAAATGTTTTGTACTGTCTGTAACGTAAAATTGAGATTGCGAAGCAGCATCACCACCTACTTCATATAACATACCATAAACTTTATCTTTGGGGTTTTCAAAAGGTTTGTAAGTTATCTCATCTGCTTTAATAGTATGCTTTTGCGTAAGGTTTTGTGCATCGCGCAGAAGACTGTCTAAATTATCATTATCTACTTCTTTATAGCTTAGATAGATGGTTGCCTTTAAAGAAGGGTATTTTACGTTTAATCCTTTTGTTTTACCAGAAGATTTTACTTTAGATGTAGATGCTAGCAATTCATTTTCTTCGAAAGTAAAAGGTAGTGATGAAGCCACTTTTTTATATTCAGCCTCAGGATATTCTAAGCGTAAATAACCTTTAGGTTTTGGTAATGGGTCGTTGCCACAACCTAACATAAAAAGACTTATTATTGGTAATACGATACGTTTCATTTATTGGTGTTAAGCAAGGTGAGTTTAATTTGTTTTATACGTTTACGCTCCAAGGCTTCAATAGTAAAAACGTAATTTTTGAAATTTATTTTACTTCCAACTCTAGGAAAGCCTCCAGAAATTTCTAAAACAAAACCAGCAAGTGTTTCGGCTTCACCTTTTCTGCTTTCAAAATCTTCAGCTTCATTATCTTCAAAATCAAGGATTTTATATACGTCCTTTAAAGGAGTTTTACCTTCAAAACTATAGTTATTGTCGTCTAGTTTTGTATAAACCAAATCTTCATCATCATATTCATCACTAATATCTCCTACAATTTCTTCAATAATATCTTCTAAAGACACCAAACCAGAAGTGCCTCCGTATTCATCTACAACTACTGCTAGGTGCACTTTTTTAGTTTGAAACTCGACCATTAGATCATCTAGTTTTTTGTTTTCAGGCACAAAAAACGGTTCTCTAAGTAAGGTTGTCCATTTAAATTTCTTCTTATTAAGATGAGGCAAAAGATCCTTAACATACAAAACACCTTTAACATCATCTATACTTTCTTCGTAAACAGGAATCCTAGAATAGCCATTATCTACAATTTCTTGTATAATGGTTTCAAAAGGTGTGTCAATATTAAGTGCAAACAAGTCCATTCGTGGGCGCATTACTTGTTTGGTATCTGTATTTCCAAAAGATACAATACCTTGTAATAACTTTTGTTCTTCTTGTGTTGTGTCTTCATCGTTAGTAAGCTCTAATGCTTGAGAAAGCTGGTCTACACTTAGATTAGAACGCTGCTTGCCAAAGCGTTCCTGAATTTTAAGTGTAGTGTAACGCATAGGAAGGCTTATTGGAGAAAATATGACATCCAAAACCTTTAAAGGTCTTGCCATAAATGAAGCAAACTTTACACTGTTTCTACTTGCATAAATTTTAGGAATAATTTCGCCAAATAATAAAATGAGGAAAGTAGCAGAGACAACCTCTAGTAAAAATCTAATAATAGGGTTTGTAACGTCCTTAAAAAGTGTTTCTCCTATAAATGCAAATAGCAAAACAATAGCAATATTTATAAAGTTATTAGCAACAAGGATGGTTGCTAAAAGCTTTTTTGGTCGCTCTAGTAATGATGCAATAATCTGCATTGCTGAAGAGTTCTCTTCAATACCTTTATCAATATTAGATTTGGTTAATGAAAACAGTGCCACTTCTGCACCCGAAATAAGGGCAGAACATACTAATAGTATAAGAAGTAAAATGATACTAGTTATAAAAGACGTATTGGTAACTAATAAATTTGAAAGTAAAACCGAGGGTTCTGGGTCCAAAATAAAACTAATTTAATTAAAATGGTAAATCGTCATCCTCTTCAGGTACTACACTGTTTTGGGTAGATTGCTGAGGTTGAGTTGATTGTTGAGCGGCTGGCGATTGTACTTGCTGTTCATTTTTGTTGGTTAAAAAAGTGAAATCGGTACATTGTATCTCTGTAGAATAACGCTCCATTCCTTTGTCATCAGTCCATTTTCTGGTTTTAATGCGTCCTTCTATATAAACTTTATCACCTTTAGTGAGGTATTTTTCACAAATCTCTGCTGCTTTGTTTCGCACCACAATATTATGCCACTCGGTGTTTGTTACACGCTCATTGGTGGTTTTGTTAGTGTAAGTTTCGTTAGTAGCTAAAGGAAAACGACCAACACAATTTTTGTCATCAAAATAATGCATTTTTACTTCATCTCCTAAATGCCCAATTAGCATTACTTTATTCAATGTTCCTGACATATTAAAATGGTTTTAGCTTGCAAAGTTACTTAATTTGTAATCGCACATTTAAAATTAAGAAAAAAATGTGATTCTTATAAATCTTTGAAATTAAATGCTTCAATAAAGTCGCTGATTAACACTGGAACAGGAAATGTTTTTATGTCTTTAATTGATGTAGCATTTTTTGGTAGTTCATCTGTTTCAATAATCCAGAATTTGGTATGAAGATGTTGGTGCGATAGTTTGTGAATTTTATCTTCTATATTATATAAGGAGTGGTCAAACTCTAGATTGCTTAATAAAGTATCTTTTAAATTGAGTAAATAAAACTCATCAGAAGACAAACTCTTGTCAGATTCAATTAATGGAAATTGATACAAATTCTGCCAAATACCTTTTGAGGTTCTTTTTTCAAGAATGGTTTTATTGTTGTTGTCTATGCAAACCAAAAAGTTGAAGAACTTAGTTTTTACTTTGGTTTTCTTCAATTTTACAGGTAAAATATCAATTAAATTCTTTTGAAGTGCAACACAACTTTCATTTAAAGGACAGGCAACACAATTAGGGTTTTTTGGTTTGCATTGTGTAGCTCCAAACTCCATAATAGCTTGGTTAAACAATGCTGGTTGCCCTCTATCAATAAGTGAAGAAGCTAGTTTTTTAAATTCCTTAATACCATTAGTAGAGTTTATAGGAGTTTTAATTCCAAAGTAACGAGACAGAACTCTATATACATTACCATCTACTACAGCAGCTACTTCGTTAAAAGCTATTGAAGCTATAGCACTGGCTGTGTAATCGCCAACACCTTTAAGTTTTAATAAGTCTTTATAATTATCAGGAAATTTACCATTAAGTTCAAAAGCGACATATTTGGCTGTAGTATGAAGGCTCCTTGCTCTTGAGTAGTAACCAAGACCTTGCCATAATTTTAAAACTTCTTCTTCTGAGGCATTTGCAAGATCAAAAACAGTGGGATATTGCTTAATAAAAGCATCATAATAAGGTAATCCTTGCTTAACTTGTGTTTGTTGTAAAATTATTTCTGAGAGCCAAATATGGTATGGATTTTTGGTATTTCGCCAAGGTAAATCTCTTTTGTTAATTGAATACCAGTAAGTTAGTTTTTTTTTGAAATCCATTGAAATTTTAAATACTAAAGCAAAATTAAATCTTTATTACGTTAAATTTTAATTAATTACGCTTGAAATATTGAAATTAAATTACCTATATTTGCATCCCTTAAGATT
>PAJL01000017.1 GCA_002706045.1 Flavobacteriaceae bacterium | reverse complement strand
AGTTTTTTGAAATACAATTTTTACATACTTACCCTTTTTATACTGGTTACTAGCTGCGATTTTTTCAAAAAAACAGATGATCGTGTTCCTGTAGCTAGAGTTAATGATAGTTATTTATATCAAGACGATATTAATGGTGTTGTACCAGAAGGAGCTTCAAAAGAAGACAGCACCTTATTAGTAAATGCTTATATAAACCGTTGGGCTAGACAATTGCTTTTAATGGATGGTGCTTTGGTTAATCTATCTGAAGAAAAGCAGAATGAGTTTTCAAAACTTGTAGAACAGTATAGAAGCGATTTATATACTAAGGCTTATTTAGAAGCTTTGGTAAATAAGAATATTGATACGGTTGTAAATCCAAATGAAGCCGAAGTGTTTTATGAGGCAAATAAAGAATCATTTAAATTAAATGATGACTTGTTACAGTTTAGGTATATCAGCTTACCGTTAAATCCTATTAATTTAGATACTATAAAAAATAGATTTCAGCGTTTTAAAAATAAGGATAAACGTTATTTAGATTCTATTTCGGTACAGTTTAAAGCCTACTCATTAAATGATTCTCTTTGGGTAAAGTTTAGTCAAGTTGCAGAGAAAGTTCCAGTGGTTTCTTTTGAAAATAAAGACCAATTGTTAAAAAAAACTAATTTCTTACAACTCAAAGATTCATTAAACCTATATTTGATGCAAGTTAATGACGTACGTCTTCAAAATGATTATGCGCCTTTAGACTACGTAAAACCTTCAATCAGACAGATTGTTATAAATAAAAGAAAGTTAGAGCTTATCAAGCAACTCGAAAATGATATTACAAAAGATGCCATTGAAAACAATAAATTCCAAATTTATGACTAGAGCAATCCTTTTTATTTGCTTTATTTCATTCAACTTTTTAAGTGCCCAAGAAATTATAGAAGATGAAAAACCTCAGTTAGAAAAAGCTAAGGATACTATTCGTAATACCGATCGCGTTAAAGCGGATGGAGTAGCGGCAGTGGTTGGTGATTTTATAGTTTTAGAATCAGATTTAGATAGAGAAATAGCACAGCTTGAAGCACAGGGAGCTGATTTGTCTGGTGTAACAAGATGTGAACTTTTTGGTAGTATGCTAGAGAGTAAATTGTATGCACATCAAGCTATTCAAGATAGTATTTTAGTAAATGAATTATACATTCAGTCTTTAGTAGATCAACAGATACAAGGTATTTTAGCACAGACTCAAGGCGATATGGATGGCTTATTAAAATTCTATAAGAAAGATTCTGAGAAAGCGCTGAGAGATGAAATGTATGAAATTAACAAGAGTGGTTATCTCGCTAGTGAAATGCAAAAAAAGGTAACTCAGGAAATAGAAGTAACTCCTGAGGAAGTTAGAACATTTTTTAATGATATTCCTGAAGATGAACGTCCAACTTTTGGGACAGAATTAAAACTAGCTCAAATAGTTGTTATTCCTGAAGTAACAGAAGAAGCCAAACAAGCTGTAATAGAGAAGTTAAAAGGGTTCAAGAGAGATGTAGAAGAGAATGGCTCTAGTTTTACAACTAAGGTGTTGTTTTACACAGAAGATTCAGGTTCCAAATCCACAGGAGGAAAATATACACTGAATAGAAAACAACCTAGAATGGTTAAAGAGTTTAGAGATGTTGCATTTTCATTACAAGAAGGCGAAATCTCTGAACCATTTGAAACGGATTTTGGCTACCATATTATATTGTTAGAAAAAATTAGAGGTCAAGAGTATGATGTTAGGCACATTCTACTTCGTCCTGAATTGACCCAAGAAGCTGTTCAAAAAGCAAAAGATAAAATNGATGAAGTTAGAGCCAAAATTGTAGATGGCACNCTAACATTTGCAGAAGCAGCAAGAGAGTTTAGTGATGAAAAAGAAACTAAATATGAAGGTGGNCAAAT
Organism: Flavobacteriaceae bacterium; assembly: GCA_002706045.1. Classification (GTDB taxonomy): domain Bacteria; phylum Bacteroidota; class Bacteroidia; order Flavobacteriales; family Flavobacteriaceae; genus Winogradskyella. The sequence continues at coordinate 10,986 of PAJL01000017.1, read as the reverse complement.
GACAAACCCAACAACTCAGGATTTCAATTTCGAATTAACAAAAATAGATACCGAACTTTATACGCAAATCCAAGACTTAAAAGATGGTGAAATTAGTAAGGTGTATCAAGATGAAGATCGAGTAAACAGAATTAAGTTCAAAATTCTTACTGTAACAGATAGAATTGATGACCATAAAGCTGACTTTGCAAGAGATTATTTAAAGATTAAAGAACTAGCCTTACAAGATAAGCAAGTTGAAGCTATTGCAAAGTGGCAAAAAGAAACTATTAAGGAAACTTATATTAAAATAAACGGTGAGTACAGAGATTGTGAGTTTCAAAGTAACTGGTTAAAACAATAATAGTGTATGTCTGATGTAACCAAAATTGAAAATTTTGTAAAAAAATACGACACCTTAAAACAAGAAATTGCTAAAGTAATTATTGGTCAAGAGGATGTAGTAAATCAGATATTGATATCTATTTTTTCAGGAGGACACTCACTTTTAATAGGTGTTCCTGGTTTGGCAAAAACCTTAATGGTTAATACTATTGCCCAAGCTTTAGGCTTAGACTTTAAGAGAATTCAGTTTACACCGGATTTAATGCCGAGTGATATTCTTGGTAGTGAGATTTTAGATGAAAATCGTCATTTTAAATTCATAAAAGGCCCCATATTTGCTAATATTATTTTAGCAGATGAAATAAATAGAACTCCACCAAAAACGCAAGCGGCTTTACTAGAGGCGATGCAAGAAAGAGCAGTAACGGTTGCGGGTCACCAATACAAATTAAATTTACCATACTTTGTTTTAGCAACACAAAACCCAATTGAGCAAGAAGGTACTTATCCGTTACCAGAAGCACAGTTAGACCGTTTTATGTTTGCAATCAACTTAAAATATCCTTCATTTCAAGAAGAGGTAGATGTGGTTAAATCTACTACAACAGATGTAAAACAAACGGTTAATGCTTTGTTTACTGCGCAAGAAATTATAGATTTTCAAGATGTCATACGTCGTATACCAGTTGCAGACAACGTTATTGAATACGCTGTGTCTTTAGTTGGGAAAACCAGACCTAACGAAAGTACTGCTGCAGAAGTGGTAAAAGAGTTTGTGGATTGGGGAGCTGGACCAAGAGCTTCACAAAATTTAATCTTGGCGGCTAAAACGCATGCTGCCACTAAAGGAAAATTCTCCCCAGATATAGAAGATATCCAAGCCGTTGCTACAGGAATTCTTCGTCACAGAATTATCAAGAATTATAAAGCNGAAGCNGAAGGTGTCACAGACGAAAAAATAATAGAAAGTCTNTTTTAATACTGCACTTTGATTTTNATTGTCTTCTAAATTTTAGANCTTAAACTTTTCTATTTTTACAAAAGTTCATTTTAGTATTAACTATCACTATTTAGTTATAATATTAAGTTATTAATTCAAGCTTGTGGTGGGTTAGATTTTGTCTAATTTTAGACTGCAAATTCGAGTTTAGAGCAGTTGTTAAGTAATTCATAGTCATTCTAAATAATTTGTTTTGTTAAATTATTGTATAACTAATTGTTTTACCGTTAATTATTCATTGATTTAAAGGGTTTTTAAAAGAACTGTGAATTATTTTCAGAGAAAAAGCATTTTTATTACATATTTTAAAATGCTCTTTAAAATTCGTAATTTTGTTACACTAAATAAACAATTTATCAACCATTTAAATATACTATATGGCTTTTGACATTGATATGATTAAAGAGGTTTATTCCCAAATTTCTGAGCGCGTAGATGCAGCAAAGGAAATTGTAGGTAAACCATTAACCCTTTCTGAAAAAATATTGTATTCCCACTTATGGGACGGAAAACTAACACAAGCATTTGTTCGTGGTAAAGATTATGTAGATTTTGCACCAGACCGAGTAGCTTGTCAAGATGCTACGGCTCAGATGGCATTATTACAATTTATGCAAGCAGGTAAACCTAAGGTGGCTGTGCCAACTACGGTTCACTGTGACCACTTAATTCAAGCAAAAGATGGTGCTGCAACAGATTTAAGAAATGCAAACAACACAAGTAGTGAGGTTTTTAACTTTTTAGAATCAGTTTCAAATAAATATGGTATTGGTTTCTGGAAACCAGGAGCAGGTATTATTCACCAAGTGGTTTTAGAAAATTATGCATTCCCAGGTGGAATGATGATTGGTACAGATTCTCATACTGTTAATGCAGGTGGACTTGGTATGGTAGCTATTGGTGTTGGTGGTGCTGATGCTGTTGATGTAATGGCAGGAATGGCTTGGGAACTTAAATTTCCTAAATTAATAGGTGTTAAGTTAACTGGAAAACTTTCTGGTTGGACAGCGCCTAAAGATGTAATATTAAAAGTAGCCGATATTCTTACTGTAAAAGGTGGTACTGGTGCTATCGTAGAATATTTTGGTCCTGGAGCGACATCAATGTCATGTACAGGTAAAGGAACTATTTGTAACATGGGTGCAGAGATTGGTGCTACAACATCTACTTTTGGCTATGACGAATCTATGGAGCGTTATTTACGTGCTACAGATAGAGCTGATGTTGCAGANGCAGCAAATAAAGTTAAAGAGTATNTAACTGCAGATCCTGAAGTTTATGCTAATCCTGAGCAATATTTCGATCAAGTTATTGAAATAAACCTTTCNGAATTAAATCCATTATTAAACGGACCNTTTACTCCAGATTTATCAACTCCAGTNGGNAGTAANATGACNGAAAAGGCTACTGAAAACGAATGGCCTTTAGAAGTTGAATGGGGACTAATAGGTTCTTGTACCAACTCATCTTACGAAGATTTATCAAGAGCAGCTTCGATTGCACAACAAGCTTTAGATAAAGGTTTAAAAACTAAAGCAGAGTTTGGTATTAACCCAGGTTCTGAGCAAGTAAGATACACTGCAGATAGAGATGGTATTTTAGAGGTATTCGAAAAATTAGATGCTAAAATATTTACAAACGCTTGTGGTCCTTGTATNGGACAATGGGCAAGATATAGCGATCCTAAAAATGCACCAAAAAACAGTATAGTGCATTCGTTTAACAGAAACTTTGCTAAGCGTGCAGATGGAAACCCAAACACGCATGCTTTTGTGGCTTCTCCTGAAATTACTGCTGCTATTGCTATTGCTGGTCGTTTGGATTTTAATCCTATGACAGATAAGTTAATAAACGAAAATGGTGAAGAAGTAATGTTAGACGAACCAACAGGATGGGAATTACCACCTAAAGGTTTTGAGGTTAAAGAAAATGGATATTTAGCTCCTAAAGCTGACGGAAGTAGTGTAGAAGTAAAAGTTGCTGAAGATTCCGAAAGACTTCAACTTTTAACTCCTTTTGAGCCAATCGGTGATACCGTAAAAGGTGCTAAATTATTAATTAAAGCATTCGGAAAATGTACTACAGACCATATTAGTATGGCTGGACCATGGTTACGTTTTAGAGGTCACTTAGATAACATTTCTAATAACTGTTTAATAGGTGCAGTAAATGCTTTCGGTAAGAAAACTAACTTTGTTAAGAATCAATTAACTGGTGAGTATGCAGGTGTTCCTGATACAGCGAGAGCTTACAAAGCTGCTGGTATTAGATCTATAGTAGTTGGAGATCACAATTACGGTGAAGGGTCTTCAAGAGAGCATGCAGCGATGGANCCACGTCACTTAGGTGTTGCGGCTGTTATCGTTAAGTCTTTTGCACGTATTCACGAAACAAACCTTAAGAAACAAGGAATGCTAGGATTGACATTTGATAATGAAAACGACTATGATTTAATACAAGAAGATGACACATTCAACTTCTTAGATTTAGATCAGTTTGCACCAGATAAACAATTGACTTTAGAAATTGTTCATGCAGATGGAACTAAAGATGTTATTAAATTAAATCATACTTATAACGCTGCACAAATTCAGTGGTATAATGAAGGTTCTGCGTTAAACTTGATTAAAAAGCAAAACGCTTAATAATATACTTTTTTAAAAGTAACATGAAAGCCCTTAAGAAATTAAGGGCTTTTTTATGTAAGATTGTTAAGGTTTTGGCGACAATTTTTAAACTAACCAAAACCTCTAAAAATGCAGTCAATCTGGTTTTTTAATGATGTAAACCTGTTCAAGGTTTTATGTCCTCATAAGTTAAAAGAGTACAAGGAATGTCATACTTTCAATTTATATAATAAGAATGATTACATATATTTTGAAGAAGATGCGGCAAACAAAGTTTATCTAATTGATAAGGGTAAGGTGAAATTGGGCTATAATAATGAAGATGGTTCTGAAGTTATTATGGCTATTTTAGGAAAAGGCGAGTTGTTTGGTGAAAAAGCCATTTTAGGCGAAAATAAAAGAACCGAATTCGCTCAAGCTATTGATAAATCTACATCAATATGTCCCATAGGAGTAGACACTATGCACGAGTTAATGAGAGATAATCAAACATTTACTCTAAAAGTATATAAGTTTATTGGTTTTAAGTTTAAAAAACTTGAAAGACGTCTTCAGCTTTTACTCTTTAAAGATACCAAAACGCGGCTTGTTGAATTTATAAATGAACTCTGTTCAGATTATGGTTACGATTGTGAAAAGACAGGAAACCAAATTATAAGACACCCATATTCTCAAAAAGATATTGCTTCTCTAATAGGTACATCTAGACCAACACTAAATATTCTTATGAACGAGTTGAAAAATGAAAATTTCATTGATTTTAATAGAAAAGAAATAAAAATTCTGAAAAAATCTGCTTAGTGTAAGCTAGCTAACATTTTAGGAGTTTCGTGCTTATTAATTTTGAACCATAATTTTAAAATTAAATAAGCGATGATTAAAAAAATGTTTTTGGCCACATGTATAGTGGCATTCAGTATGTATTCGTGTAGTAGCGATGACGACAATAACAGTCGTCCTGTAGCTCTAGATCCTGAAACTGNANCTAANNTAAGTGTGGATAGGTTTAGCGAAAACGCTGGCACACTCATGGTTAGAACAGCAACCAATGGACTTCCTGAAGCGAATGAGCCTATTAATTACGACTCTGGTGCTCCATTTATTACCCAAGGTTTTTCTCCCAACGGAGATGTAGTGAGATATTATAATTTTGATGTGCAATCTACAAATCCGGCACCAATATTTTTATTTTTTGATGCTGAAGGTAATGCTGTTGAAAATCAAATAAATGTTATAGATGTTATTCCAGGAGATGCTGGTTACAATGATTTTTGGCAAGTAAATAGAGTTATTGTTTCTGATGACTATGTAGCGAATACTATAACAAGTATGCAAGATTTATTGGCGTCGGGTTATGAGATTGAAGCTACTTCAACTATTGTAAACTGTCCTGTAGTTCCAGAGGGTTCTACGGCATCAATGAGATTGGGAAGTGAAGATAATGAAATACATATGGGTTGGTATAAAGATCAAGTGGTATATTATTTTTCATTTTTCGAGAAAATTCTTGATGGTGGTGCTTCAAACATAGTACCGTTNTCACCTATATATGTAAGTTTTAATATCAACCCTGATGATTCTAATCCCGATAGTGGACCAGCATCAGGATTTGTTTCGGAAACGGGAACTGACCAAACACACAATGTTATAGCCTCTTTACCACAAGATGATTTTTACTCGCCCTTGTGGAGTGTAAATGTCTATGACAATATGGATTTTGATATAGTTAATAACCTGTCTTCTGCTGGAATGGCGAACATTTTAGCTACAGGCGTGGCAACGGTTAATTGTCCTGTGGTGTTTATGGAATAACATTCAGTTTATTTATTAATTGTTAAACAAGAAGCGTACTTTTTATGGTACGCTTTTCTATTTTTTTATTTTTAAAATGTAACCTTTATCACGCTATTTTCTGATAATTTATTTTACGTTTGACGNAAATANAATGATTTAATATTCCCATGAAATCNAAGATTAATAAAACCAATATTATTTTTTTAATTGTNATANTCCTGTTGATTATTCCAAAGACAAGAGTTGCTATACAGGTCTTTATGCATAAAGGCTTGAGTTTTGTAAATCAATCTTCATTAATAGAAGAAAGTGAAAGAAAAACAGTGAGTTATGATAATTGGCAATTAATTTCTGAAGACAACAAGATTCTTAATTTCTCAGAGGCTAAAGGAAAGGTTGTATTAGTGAACTTTTGGGCAACTTGGTGTCCTCCTTGTATAGCCGAAATGCCAAGTTTTCAAAAGTTATATGATGATTATAAAGATAATGTGGTTTTTCTATTTGTAACGAATGAAGATTTTGATCGTGTTGCAAAATTCAAAGAGGATAAAGGGTATAATTTTAGAATTTATAATCCTTTAAGTGAAAGTCCAAAGACGCTAAAAACAGGTATAATTCCTCGAACTTTTATCATAAATATAAAGGGGGAAATTGTTGTAGATGAATCTGGTGCTGTAAATTGGAATAGTGACAAAGTAAGAAATCAGCTAGATCAACTCTTGAGTGAATAACTTATTTAAAATATTTAAAAGGTACGATGAGCATCCCGAAGTTTTCTCCATGTTCTTTACCTAAATGCTTATGATGGATTTTGTGTGCTCTTCTTACACCTCTAGCATATTTGTTATCTATATTCCTAAGCCATTTGAAACGTTGATGAATAAAAATGTCATGCACCACAAAATAGGCAATACCATAAAATAAAATCCCTAAACCAATAGGTAGAGTATACCAAACACTTTCGTAGCTCCACAGGTAGAAACAAGTCATACTAACAACAGCATAAAAAATAAAGAAAGCATCGTTNCGCTCAAACCAGCTNTCATGATCTTTTTTGTGATGGTCTTTATGTAAACTCCATAAGAATCCATGCATNATNTATTTNTGGGTAAACCACGCATTGAATTCCATAATNAAGAATGTTCCAAGAAATATTATAATCCAAAAAACAGTTTGCATAGCAGTTTATTTTAGGTTACAGTAAATTTAGTTGATACTTTACGTAACTCCTAGTTAATAACTCAACCTTTCTATAATTAGGAACTCTTATCCTAGTTGATTTAATTTGAAGAGCAGGAGTGTTTTTCAACTTTTCTAATAATTTGTTGTAATAACGATACGCCATAAATACCCCAAATTTGGCTTCTAAGGGTAAACGTTTTATACCTTTTAAACCTTCAGCAAAATCTTTCTCAATCTCTTCTATGATAGTTCGTTTAGAATTTTCATCTAATTGACTTAAATCTGTATTTGGAAAATAGGTTCGGTTTAAATCTTCAAAATCCGCTTTTAGGTCACGTAAGAAGTTTACTTTTTGAAAAGCAGAACCTAGACTCATTGCAGATTGCTTTAAGTCATTGTATTTTTCTTCATCACCTTTTACAAACACCTTTAAGCACATTAAACCAACAACATCTGCGGATCCGTAGATGTAATTTTTGTACTCTTCAGTAGTTAAATAATCTTTTTTATATAGATCTAATCGCATGCTATTCATAAAAGCATCAACTAAGTGTTTATCTATGTTATACCTGTGATAAGTCTCTTGAAACGCATTTAGAATAGGATTTAAACTAATTCTAGCATTTAAAGCTTCNTCTAAATCATTTTCAAAATTATTGAAGAGTTTTTCTTTGTCATAATCGTGAAAAGTATCTACGATTTCATCAGCAAATCTTACAAAGCCATAAATATTATAGATATCCTGTCTAATTTTTGGTGACAGCATTTTTGTAGCCATAGAGAATGACGTACTGTAAGCATTCGTAACAGTCTTGCTACATTCTCTTGAGACATTGTCGAAAATTGATTTCATAATTAAAATATTTATGTCTTAGCGGTTGAACTTTGATTTTTATTGATTAATTCGGCAACAAGCTTACCTGAAATTAATGATGGTGGTACTCCTGGTCCAGGAACGGTTAACTGTCCTGTAAAATAAAGGTCTTTCACCTTTTTGCTTTTAAGTTTTGGTCTTAAAAAAGCGGTTTGCCTAAGTGTATTTGCCATACCATACGCGTTACCTTTGTATGAATTGTATTCGCTTTTAAAATCGTTAACACAGAAAGACTCCTTAAAAAGTATGAAATTTTTAGCACTTTGACCTGTTAGTTTCTCAAATCGGCTAATGATTTTCTCAAAATAGCGCTCTCTAAGCTTTTCCGTATCTTCTAAATCTGTTGCAATAGGTATAAGGAAAAATCCCGTTTCACAGCCATCAGGTGCCATGCTTTTATCTGTAACAGATGGAAAATTAGCGTAGAATAATGGTTTTTCAGGCCATTTTGGATGGTCATAAATTTCTTCTGCGTGAGCTTCAAAATCAGTATCAAAAAAAAGATTATGATGGTGAACGTTTTCTAATTTCTTACTGAACCCAACATAAAACAATAGGGAAGAGGGAGCAAACGTTCTTTTGTCCCAATAAGTTTCACTGTATTGCCTGTGTTGTTTGTCTAATAGTGTTTCTGTATGATGATAGTCTGCACCACTTAAAATGAGATCAGAGGTTATGGTTTTGCCATTAACAACGATACTTGTTGATTTTCCGTTTTCAACATTAATTTTTTCAACATTACTATTTGTGTAGATTGAAACCCCTAAACTTTCTGCTAAGCTTTTCATAGCCTTAATGATTTCATACATACCGCCTTTTGGATGCCAAGTGCCTAAGCCAAAATCGGCATAATTCATAAAGCTGTAGAAAGAGGGAGTGTCACTAGGTTTAGCACCTAAAAATAGTACGGGAAATTCTAGAGTTGAAATGAGTTTAGGGTTTTTAAAATTCTTTCTAACCTCAGAACTTATCGTTTTAAAGAACTGATCTACTCTTGTAATTGTATCTTTTGTAACTAATTCGAAAGGTGAAATCCCAGGCTTTAAAACCACTTTGTTGATAGCGATATCGTAATGCTCTTGAGCTGTTTTAATGAATTTACGTAATGGTTTAGAACTTTCAGGTTCGATACGTTCAAATTCTTCGCAAATGGCATCCATATGATCGCCAATGGTAATAGTATCGTCCTCGAAAAATATTTTGTAAGCAGGGCTTAGCTTATCTAATTGATAGTAATCACTAGTGCTTTTTTCAAAATCATTAAAAAACTTTTCAAAGATATCTGGCATCCAATACCAACTAGGACCTATATCAAACGTAAACCCGTCTTTAATTAACTGTCTAGCTCTTCCGCCAACAGTATCATTTTTCTCATATATAGATACGTTATAGCCAGATTTTGCCAAATANCANGATGCNGATAAAGCTGANAAACCCGAACCGATTATGGANACTGTNTTACTCATTAAAGTTTGTCTATNAGGTTTTTTATATTTTGAAAAGAAGTAATTCCTTTTGGAAGTTTATTNTGTTGAACATCTTCTAAAATTTTTCCTAATACCCAAAGTTGAGATTTTGATTTTTTCATAATTAAATTCTCAAAGTCTTGAAGGTAATCTACAACTTCTTCTTTTGTAGGATGGATAGTGAAATAAGAAATATAGGTGACGTCATCGTAATAATTAAGAATGTCTTTAAGACTATCTAAAGGGACACTTTGTCCTAGGAAAATAGTGTGGTAGCCTTTCTCTGATAATCTATAGTTGATAAACATTAAACCTAATTCATGAATTTCATTTTCAGGTAGAAATAGTACAAATGTTTTTTTAGATCGTTCCTTTATCTGCATTTGAGCCTTTTCTGTATTAATTAGAATTTTTTGTCTAATTAAAGACGATAAAAAGTGTTCATGAGCAGGAGTGATGGTGTCGGTTTGCCATAATAAGCCGATTTCATCTAACAGAGGAATGAAAATATTGTAGAATATCTCATTGAAATCTTTTTCTTCAAGCAGTGATGCATAAGTTTTAAAGAATAAACTTTGATCAAAGTTTAGCATAGAGAGCTTAAAGGCATTTATCGCATGATTGTCTAAATTACTTTTAGCTGCAATTTCTTTAACCAAAACAGGGATTTGTGGCTCATCAATAGTAGCGATTTTTGAAATCTTATAACCATTATTGTTCAGATAGCTAACATTGAGTAACTTTTGAAAGTTCTCTAGATCATAATATCTAATATTAGTATCTGTGCGCTTTGGTTCTAATAGATTATAGCGTTTTTCCCAGATTCTAATAGTATGAGCTTTTATGCCTGTAAGATTTTCTAAATCTTTAATGCTAAACCTATTTTTAATGTTGTTCATTCTTTTTAAAAAATGTTTAAACAAAAATAAGTTTTAAATCAATACAAAAGCCAGAATTAACAAAAATTAATAATGTAAGGTTGTAAAATGAATGATTTTGAGAAAAGAAAAATGAAAAAGTGCGCACGAGAAGACTCGAACTTCCACGGACTATTGTCCACCAGCCCCTCAAGCTGGCGCGTCTACCAATTCCGCCACGTGCGCCTTTAAAAAGTAAAGGTAAAAAAAAAGTTAAGCAATTTGCTTAACTTTTTTTGTGACCGGGCTGGGGCTCGAACCCAGGACCCTCTCCTTAAAAGGGAGATGCTCTACCAACTGAGCTACCCGGTCAAAAGCACTAAATGTGTTTCTCTAATGAGGGTGCAAATATATAATGTTTAATTAATAAAACAACACTTTTTTTATATAATTTTTTGTTTTTTTGTTGTCAGTAAACGTATGGTTTTAAAAATCAAAAGATAAGCAAAATGATAATAGTTTTAATGGGCTATATGGGCTCGGGAAAATCGACCATTGGAAGGCAATTAGCAGAAGTTTTAAATTACCGTTTTGTCGATTTAGATGATTATATAGTCGAAAAAGAGAAAACTACGATCAACGAAATTTTTAAAAAAAGAGGAGAAATCTACTTCAGAAAAATAGAAGCTTCTAATTTAAAAGAGGTTATAACCAGTTCTGATAATATAATTTTAGCTTTAGGAGGAGGTACACCATGTTATGGAACTAATTTAGAGCTACTGTTACAAAACGAAAAAGTTAAATCGTTATATCTTAAATTATCTATTCCTAGCCTTGTAGAACGCTTATTTAAAGAAAGAGG
>PAJL01000016.1 GCA_002706045.1 Flavobacteriaceae bacterium | reverse complement strand
CTATATAACACACTTTCTTCAATAGCTTTGGCGTCTAGAATATAAGTGCCTGTTCTGATCAATGCTCTTAATCCAAAAATATCTCCTTCATCGCATTTGTCTACTAAAGTGTTTGCTTCGGAATAGAGACCAATCGCTCCATCTTTGACAACATAGAAATGAGATTCAATACTTTGGTTTATAGAGAAAACTGTTTGATCTTTTTCAACATAAATCACTTCCACAGCTTTAGAAATAGCGAACAGTTGTTCGCGAGAAAGCATATTGAAAGGCGGAAAGCCTTTTAGAAAGTCATAGATGCGTTCAGCAATGGTATTCATCTTAGCAATTTAGCCAAAAATTGAATTTGACTAAATGATATCCATCATATAATTGCTAAAATATTATAGTTTTTATTAACCTTCGAAATCAAAATTGTCGTCTCCACCACCATTTTCACCTCTTCCGGAACGTTCTCTTTTATTCAATTGTTGATTGAATCTATAAATAAAGGATAGATTGATTTGGCGCTGTCTCCACTGAGATTCGTTATATCTTGTAAAGAAGTCTGTAGTTGTTAAAGCTTGACGTTTTCTTGAGTTTAATAAGTCTCTTACGTTAAGAGATAACGTTCCTCTATTGCTTAAGATTTCTTTACTGAAAGCTAAGTCTATGGATAAGATACCATCTGTATCTGATTGAGCATCTTGTCTGGCACCTCTGTAGAAAGCGTTAGTTTGCCAATCTATTTTCCATGGCATAGTAACTTTAGAGCTAAATCTAGCGAACCAGCTTGTATTTTTTGTACTATAATCTACACCGTTGAATTCACCTTCAGTTTCGAATTGAAAAAAGTTAAAACTAGAATTTAATCTAAGCCATTTTGCAGGGTTGTATAAGAATCCTAATTCTGCACCAGTCCTGTTATTTGTTGAAAGGTTTACAGGTATTGTTCTAATAATATCTATGCCATCAGATGTTTGTTGACCTGTATTTTCTTCAACTCGCTCAAATGAATCCGTTTCATGTTGATAGTAAATAGAACTTGTTAATGTAAACTTCTCCCAACGTCTAAGATATCCTAAGTCGAATGTACTTGAAAAAGCAGGTTCTAAATTTGGGTTCCCTTGAAAAACGTTAGTTCTACTAGATCTAGAAGGGAATGGGTTGATAAACCAACTGCGCGGACGGTTAATTCTTCTATTATAACCTACAGTTATACTTTCTTCGCTGTCTGAATCGCTACCACCTAAATTATAGATTAAATTAACTGTAGGGAAAAGGCCTAAATAGTTGTTATTGAAATCTGTTTCAATAGGAAAACCAAATTCTTCTACAAGTTCTTCATCTGTTAATCTAGAATCTATTGTTCCTTTAAGTTGTGTATGTTCTAAACGTAACCCTAATAGGAAAGAAAATTTACCAAACTTATTACCATACTGAGAATAAATAGCATTTACATTTTGATCATAATCAAAAACATTGGTGTAAACATCATTAACTTCTAAGTCGCCATTAGCTAAATTTTCTTGTTCAAGAACATAATCAGTAACCTCATTTTCAAAATTACCTCTATAACCTGCTTCAAAACGAGAGTCTTCACCTAATGGTAAAACATAATCAGCTTGGAGTAAATATTCCTTTTGATCTTCGGTAGTAGTTTCTTGTTCGCTTTGTATACCAGTAGGATTTGTTTGGTTTGTAAAAATGTAATCTTCATTATAATTTGTAAAACCTTCTTCTGAAGAATTTTCAAATTGAAAATCAGCTGTTAATTTATGGTCGCTGTCCTCGCCAAAACGTTTCACGTAGTTTAAAGCTACTTGATATCTATTGTCTTGTTCAGTTTGTTTTTCGCGACGTAATGTTTCTTCTACAATGCTACCATCATTAAAACGTTCACTACTATTTAAGGATAAATCTGCATCGCTACCAAGTCTATAGAAAAAGCTACCTGTTAAAGAAGACGATTCACTTAGGAAGTATTCCATACCTATGTTGGCATTATAATTTCTATTGAGTCTTTCTACCTCTTGATCTTCACGAATTCTTCTAAACTCAGGCTCTACAAGATTGTTATCTTCATCAAGTTGATCAAAATACGTGATATCATTAAAACTATTTCTTGGCGCATCAAAATAACGCCACCCAAAGTTAGAGAAAAGGTTATATTTTTCTGTACGGTAATTTATAGCTGCAGAAACCCCTAGATTATCTGGATTACCAACAGTAAGATTTACAGATCCGTTAAATCCTAAAGTTTCTTTTTGACGAAGAATGATATTTAAAATACCAGCAGTACCTTCAGCATCATACCTTGCAGAAGGTGAGGTAATAACTTCTACACGTTCTATAGCTTCTGCGGGAAGTTGACTAAGAATATTGCTATCTCCAAAACCTGCCATTGCTGATGGTTTTCCGTTAATAAGAATTCTTACGTTTTCGTTACCTCTCAAGCTTATAGCGCCATCAATATCAACAGCTACAGACGGAACATTATTAAGTGCATCACTTACGGTACCACCAGCTGTAGTCAAGTCCTTACCAATATTGTATACTTTTTTGTCTAATTTTATTTCTACGGTAGTACTCTCAGCGACAATTTCAACTTCATCTAAGGATTCTATATCTAAATCGAGAGCAACAGTACCGAGATTGATATCTTCAGAAATGGTTTTGTTGTAGTAGTTTTTAGTTTTATATGAGATATATTCTACCGCAATATCGTAAACTCCAGATTCTAAGTCTACATTAAATTTTCCTTCATTATCAGTTATACCACCAGTAACGGTTTTGTTATCAGATTTACTCGTAAAAGTAATAGTGGCATATTCTAAAGGGTAGTTAGAGCCTTGCTCTACTACAGTACCTTTTACTGTGACGTCTTTCTGTGAAAAAGAGAAATTAAATACAAGTAAAAGCAAAAAAGGTAAGTATATTTTCATAGCGGTTTTATAATCGCAACAAAAATACACTTACCCTTATTGTAATCGGTTAATCTTTTGTTAAAGCAGAATTGATTTCTTTAATTCGAAATAGTTAAAAGCAATAGTAACCTAATTCTCAATTGTCTTTGTCTTTTCTTTTTTTACGTTTTTTTTTCTTTTTATCTTTAATAACTTCTTTTTCATCAAAATCACCTTTAATCATTTCTTTGATTTTTTTCATGTCATTTTCCGAAATGAGTTCTTCCAATTCTTTAAAGTGAGTTTCCTCTAACTTTTTAATAGCTTCTTTTCTATCAAGGCTGTGCTCAAATTGTGTTTTGAAAATAGCGATCTTAGCTTCGAAAAAACTATAGATCTTCTGTTTTAATATCTGTTTTTGAAAATCATCAGCTTCTAAAGTGGAAAGGAAGTTTAGAACATATTCTTCTCTACGCTCTTCCATTTCACGCTCTCTTTTTTCTATTTCTTGCTCGGTAGGTTCAGTATTTGCAGGTACTCTGCCTATATTTCTAGAGCGTTGTCCTAATGCAGAAAGACTTGTTAACAAGAATAAGAATAAAATTGTTTTTTTCATGCTTATATAATTTTTGAAATCAATTCTGGCGGTCTTCCTACAACAGCTTTTTCTTTATTTACTACTATAGGGCGCTCAATTAATTTAGGATTATTAATCATAGCTTCGATAACTTCGTTGTCACTTAAATCTTTGCCTTTAAACTCAGATTTCCAGATAGCTTCATTTTTTCTAACAAGTTCTAAAGGGCTTATTCCTAGTTTTTCTACTATAGATTTAAGTTCTTTAGTATTAATATTTTCTTCTAGGTATTTAATGGTTTGAAATTCTTTTCCTGAAGATTCTAATATAGCTAGCCCTTGTCTAGATTTTGAGCATCTTGGATTGTGATATATTTTTATCATCTCCTTAATTTTATCAATTATTGTGCCGTATCTTTTTGTCCCATCATCATAAGATAAGATTTTAAAAATGGTTCAATATCCCCATCCATTACGGCATCTACATTACCAGTTTCGTGTGAGGTGCGTACGTCTTTAACTAACTTGTAAGGATGCATTACATAATTTCTTATTTGGCTTCCCCATTCAATTTTCATTTTACCTGCTTCAATATCTTCTCGTTGAGCCATTTGTTTCTGAAGTTCAATTTCATATAGCTGAGATTTTAGCATTTGTAATGCTCTAGCTCTGTTATCGTGTTGTGAGCGTGTTTCTGAACATTGAATTTGTATACCTGTAGGCTTGTGTAATAACTGAACTTTGGTTTCAACTTTATTGACGTTTTGCCCACCAGCACCACTTGATCGCGCCGTTGTAATTTCGATATCTGCGGGATTTATTTCAATCTCAATAGAATCATCGACTAAAGGGTAGACATATACGGAAGCAAAACTTGTATGACGTTTAGCATTACTGTCAAAAGGTGAAATACGAACTAGTCTATGCACTCCGTTTTCGCCTTTTAGCCAACCAAAAGCATAGTCTCCTTCAATCTCTAGGGTTACTGTTTTTATTCCGGCAACATCACCTTCTTGGTGGTTAAGCTCTTTTACTTTGTAACCACTTTTTTCAGCATACATTAGGTACATACGCATTAGCATGCTTGCCCAATCACAACTTTCAGTTCCACCAGCACCAGCAGTTATTTGAAGAACAGCACTTAAACTGTCTCCTTCTTCAGAAAGCATGTTTTTGAATTCGAGCTTTTCAATAGCGTTTATTGCTTTCTCGTAGCGGTTTTCAACATCTTCTAGAGTAGCTTCCTCTTCTTTATAGAACTCATAAATGACCTCTAAATCTTCATAAAGTGTTTTTGCGGCATTAAAATCATTAACCCAACTCTTTTTTTCTCTTAGGGAACGCATAACCTGTTCGGCTTTTTTAGAATCGTTCCAGAAGTTTGGGTCAAACGTTTGCTCTTCTTCGTTGCTTATTTCGATGAGTTTGGCATCTAAGTCAAAGATATTGCCTAAGTACATCTAGGCGGGAATTAAGATCTTTTATTTGATCTAATGTTATCATAGTCTATTTTAATTTATACAAATATAATAGGCCTTATTTAAGTGCCATAATTTTGAATTGTTTTTTTAGAAATTCCGTAGCTTTATCACAAAAGTAAAAGAATGATAATAGATTTAAGAAGTGATACTATAACCAAGCCAACACCTAAGATGTTGGATGCTATGATGAATGCAAAAGTTGGTGATGATGTGTACAAAGAAGATATTACTGTAAATGAATTGGAAACGCGTATTGCTGATATGTTTGGAATGGATGAAGCCTTATTTTTTCCAACAGGAAGCATGGCTAATCAAGCAGCATTGAAATTACATACAAATCCTGGTGAACAGGTTATTTGCGATAAGTATGCACATATTTATAATTATGAAGGTGGTGGTGCTTCCTTTAATAGTGGGATTTCGTGTAAATTGATTGATGGTCACAGAGGGATGTTTACAGCAAATCAGGTTGAGGAATCTATTAATCCACCAGATTTTTATCATAGTCCATTGACATCATTGATAGAAATTGAAAATACAACAAATAAAGGTGGAGGTGCTTGTTGGGATTTTGAAGAGCTGAAAAAAATAAGAAAGGTAGCAGATAAACATCATCTTGGTTATCATTTAGATGGAGCAAGACTTTGGAATGCAATGGCTGTCACTGGTGAGGATCCAAAACTTTATGGTGGATTATTCGATACTATATCTGTATGCTTAAGTAAAGGTTTGGGTTGCCCTATAGGTTCTGTTTTAGTAGGTAAAAAAGAACTTATGAAAGGAGCACTTAGGGTTCGTAAAATTTTAGGAGGAGGTATGAGGCAAGTAGGATATTTGGCTGCTGCAGGACTTTATGCTTTAGATAACCATTTGGATAGACTTTCTGAAGACCATAAAAAAGCAAAGGAAATAGGTGATCTCTTAGGAACATTTTCTTGGATAAAAAAAGTAGAGCCTATAGAGACCAATATTGTTATTTTTGAGTTGAATGAAAAGGTTAATGAAGATGTATTCTTATCTCAGTTAAATGAAAAAGGAATAAGAATTATAGGAATGGGAAGTAATAAATTACGTATTGTAACGCATTTAGATTATACTGATACTATGCATGACCGATTATTTTATGAACTAAAGCAACTAAAGGTTTTATAATTTTTAAAAATTCGATTTATCTCATTTTTTTATGACTTTACAACTAAGTATTATTATTCCCGTATACAATTCTGAGGAATATATAAATACTTGCATTCAAAGTATATTGAAACAAGGTTTAAGTCCTAAAGAATATGAAATCATAATTGTAAATGATGGTTCAACTGATAGTTCTGAAAAATTAATAGAAAAATATTCAAAGAGATTTGAAAATATCAAAGCCTTACACAAAGAAAATGAAGGAGTAGGAAGTGCAAGAAATAAAGGTCTAGAAGTTGCCAACGGAAATTACATTTATTTCATAGACCCCGACGATTACTTAGTAGGAAATGTTTTGGGACAATTGGTAGAGACTGCAAAAAATAATGATTTAGATATATTGACTTTCGAATCTAAATCAACAAAAAGTACTTTTGAAGATAGTACTTTTTCTAAAAAACTTTATTTAAGAAAAAAACACAATGGTTTAGATTATATAGCAAATCATAAAGTTAAAAATGAAGTTTGGTGGTACTTAATAAAAAAAGATTTTTTATTAAAAACTAATATTAAGTTTATTGAAGGTCGCTGGATGGAAGATGCAATCTTCACAATACAATTATTTCTCAAAGCTTCAAAAATAGCCCACCTCCCTTTTAAAATACATAGACATTATTTATCCAAAAACTCAGCAATGACAAATAGAAATAGTTCTCATTATATCAAAGTCATTGATGATAACAGAAATGCAGCAGTAGTTTTTGAATCAATAATTAATGATGTAGAAAATCAGAGTTCTAATTTTAGAACAATTGAAAGACTTAAAGTGAAACAGCAGTCATTTGTCTTTTTTATGATGATAAGAATGTTAAAATCCAAAATGAAATTATCTGAAATTAAAAAGGTTATTCAAGACCTGTCAAATACCAGTGCTTATCCTTTAGATAAGTTTCCAGGTAAGGATTATGAGGGGTTGCAATATGTTATTTTAGCTAAGTTTTTAAGTAATCAGCACATGTTTTACATGACTTTTAGACTTTTAAATCCTTTTATTCGGTAATAAATAGGTGAAAAAAAGAGACCCAATTTTGGGTCTCTTGTTAATATTATTTTTAGGTGTAGAAAATGATTTCTACCACCACCAACACCAGTTGTAAGAAGGTTCGTATTCACATAATTCACCTCCTAAAGAACTTTCACCGCTTACCACTTCTAGTACTCCACGCTTATATCCAGGGCCTATATTGATATCACAGTCAGTTCTAAATTTAGTGTAATAACAGTTACCTACATAAACATAAACATAATNACCGAATGTTCCGTTCCAATTAACACCACTTAAATCAATTGTGTCACCATGACCGACTACTTGATCATATATTTTTACTGCATAACAAGTGTTTTCGTAACGTTGGTAAATTTTAACTCTATAGTTGTAATACCAATCCCATTCAAGAGTTAAGTCGGTAACTTTACCAAGACAGTCTTCACAAGAATCTGCTTCAACTTCTTTAGTTACGATTACTGATTGTTTACCGTCTGGCACAAGTACTATTGCCATTTGCTCACCACAGCTAGGTGTAAAACCAGCGCCTTGAGATAAAGCTAAGCTCTTTAATTCATGTGCTTGAGCAACATCATTTCCGTCGTCATTCCAGTTACCTGTTGGATCACTTAAATAAACACAATCGTAGCAAACAGAATCATCAATTAATAACCAAATAGCATATTGAACATGTCCAAAATTATATGCTCCAAGTCCATTTGGACTTTCCTCACCAATAATAGTTTGATTTAATAACCAGTTTACTTTATCAAAGTTTTGAGGCTTTTCAAAAACTCCTTCAGGTAAGTCTCCGTAAGTAGAATAAACGTCAAAGTCAACAGTCTCGTTGTTATTTAAACTTAAATCCTGGTCAGCACACCAAGCAGGTATGTTAGTTCCAGATAAGTAACCTGAGTTATCGTTGATAGTTAAATTAAAGTAAGCGTCAGTTCCAGGTTTTGCAGTTGTAGTTACTGTAACTTGGCTAGGAAGCATTGCTTCAATAGTATCAATACTACAAGCATCTGATCCACTATTGTTATTACTTCCACCGCCATAGTATCCGCCGTAATAACCTGTTTTAGCAGTAGCTAATTCATTAGAGGTTTTTATTAATTTTTCACTGTCTTTATCAAAGACTAATTCTTTTTCTTCTAAAAGTCCATCAGAAATGACGTTACCATCTTTAAAACGTAATTCAGCTTGATTTTCATTTTGTTGGTTGTCAACTGATTCGCTTTGACATGATGCCATTATGAATAGCATCATTAATAAACATAATTTAAGTAATTGTTTCATAAATTGAAATTTGGTTAATAGCATTATTAATGGGTCAAATATATGTGCAAAGATTTTTCCGAATTTAAAATTTAGATAAACGGTATAACTATTAGGTAGGATTCACAGTCAAATCACTTCGTCGACTAAAAATGCATTTTTACGACTATTCTATTGAATATATAATAAGTTAAGGTATCTGAAAATCAGAATGTAACAAAAAAAAGCATCTCTTTATTTTGAAAGAGATGCTTTTAAAGTTTTATAAATGAATCAATTATTTAAACATATCCATACCAGGAATATTAGGCATTCCTTCTTTTGCTACTGCAGCAATTTCAGATTCATTGACGTTTGTAGCTTTTTCAATGGCTTTATTTATTGTAAGAATAAGATAATCTTCAAGCATTTCTTTATCCTGTAACAAATCTTCATCTATCTCAATAGACTTTAGGGCTCTATTAGCAGTAATAGTAACTTTTAGCTTATCGTCATTACTAGATTCGTCAATTAAAACAGTATTTAAGCGTTCTTTAGTTTCTTCAACTTTTTTCTGAGCTTCTTTAAGTTTGCTCATCATTCCCATCATATCTCCAAACATAAAATTTCAATTTTAAATTAATACAATACAAAATTACTAAATTGCGCCACTTTTTGAATAAATATTTCCTAAAACAGTGTATGGGTAAATTAGAAATTAAGCCACCAATAGCAAAAAAAAATCCTCATCAATTAGAAAAGCATGGAGACNTTAGNNTAGACGATTATTTTTGGATGAAAGACAGNGAACATCCAGAGNTNATAGATTATCTCAATGCAGAAAATGACTATTGNGATTCTGAAATGGCTCACACCAAGCAATTTCAAAAGGATTTATTTGAGGAGATGAAGGCTAGAATTAAAGAAGATGATTCTTCGGTACCTTATAAATACAATGGTTATTGGTACATCACAAGATTCGAAAAAGGTAAAGATTATCCAATATATACTCGTAAAAAGGAGTCATTGGATAATCCTGAAGAATTGATGTTTGATTGTAATAAAATGGCTGAAGGTCATAGTTATTTTAAGTTGGCGGGAATCAGTGTAAGTCCAGATAATAAACTTGTGTCATACGGAGTCGACACTACAGGAAGAAGAAATTACACTGTAAAAGTAAAACGTTTAGATACGCATGAAGTATTTAATGATGCTATTGAAAACACTACAGGTTCTTCAAGTTGGGCTAATGACAACAAAACATTGTTCTATACTAAAAAAGATGAAGTAACTTTAAGAGCATATCAAATTTATAAGCACAAGTTAGGTGAAACTGAAGACGAACTAGTTTTTGAAGAAGGTGATGATACTTTTGGTGTTGCGGTTTACAAGTCTAAGTCTAGAAAATATATCATTATTGCATGTTACAGTACATTAACAAATGAATATCATATTTTAAATGCAGATAAACCTGATGAGAAATTTCAGGTATTTCAAGAACGTATTAGAGGATTAGAATATAGTATATCGCATTATGATAATCATTTTTATATCCTAACGAATAAGGATAAAGCTTCCAACTTTAAATTAATGAAAGTTGAAGAAACCAAAACTAAGATTGAAAGTTGGATAGAAGTTATTCCACATAGAAAAGATGTATTACTAGAAAATATTGATATTTTCAAAGATTATTTAGTGGTAAGCGAAAGAAGTAATGGACTTAACGAAATAAGGATAATGAGATGGGATGGAGCAGAGGATTACTATTTGCCGTTTGATAACGAAACCTACACAGCGTATACAGGCACAAATGTCGATTTTGATACAGAATTACTTCGTTATGGTTACAATTCATTAACAACACCATCTTCTGTTATTGAATTTAATATGAGAACCAAAATAAAAACTGTTTTAAAAGAACAGGAAGTTTTAGGAGGAAAGTTCAACAAGGATAATTACACCTCAGAACGTATTTGGGCTACTGCAAATGATGGTACTAAAATTCCTATGTCTTTGGTATATAGAAAGGACATTAAAAAAGATGGGAATAATCCATTATTGCAGTATGCGTATGGTAGTTATGGTTCTACAGTAGACCCTTATTTTTCTACCATTAGGTTAAGCTTGTTAGATAGAGGTTTTATCTATGTTATTGCTCATATTAGAGGAGGTGAATATTTAGGTCGTGGCTGGTATGAAGATGGTAAATTATTACAGAAGAAAAATACGTTTTCAGATTTTATAGCATGTTCAGTTCACTTAATAAAAGAAAAGTATACGTCGTCTAAACATTTGTATGCCATGGGCGGAAGTGCAGGTGGCTTATTAATGGGAGCTGTAATTAATGAAGCTCCAGAATTATATAATGGAGTTATTGCAGCAGTACCATTTGTAGATGTAGTAACAACTATGTTAGATGATTCTATTCCATTAACAACGGGTGAATATGACGAATGGGGAAATCCTAATGATNNACTCTATTATAATTATATGAAGTCGTATTCACCTTACGATAATGTTGAAGCTAAAAATTATCCAAATATGTTGGTAACAACAGGTTTGCATGATTCACAGGTGCAATATTGGGAACCTGCAAAATGGGTGGCTAAATTAAGAGAGTTGAAAACAGATTCTAATAAACTATATTTAAAAACAAACATGGATGCTGGTCATGGTGGTGCTTCAGGACGTTTTGAAAGCCTAAAAGAAGATGCCGAAGAGTTTGCTTTTTTATTAGACTTAGAAGGAATCACGGATTAATTCAAAAAAAATGTTACTTTTGCGAGGTTTTAGGTGTCAAAACAAGTAACTTGATTACCGATAAATAGCATTTATGGACAAAAACAAAAATGTATTTGATAATGTACTTCAGCTAATTGGAAGTACACCTCTTATCAAACTGAATCGAATGACAACCGAAATAGACGGTGAGTTTTATGCAAAAGTTGAAGCATTTAATCCAGGTCATTCATCTAAAGACAGAATCGCTTTACACATTATTGAAGAGGCCGAGCGTCAAGGTATCTTAACTCCAGGCGATACAATCATAGAAACTACATCTGGTAATACAGGTTTTAGTATCGCAATGGTAAGTATCATCAAAGGATATGAATGTATTTTGGCAGTAAGTTCAAAATCTTCAGCAGACAAAATAGACATGTTAAAGTCTATGGGAGCTAAAGTTTACGTTTGTCCAGCACACGTAAACGCTGATGACCCTCGTTCATATTACCAAGTAGCAAAGCGTCTTCACGAAGAAAATAAAGGTTCAATTTATATCAATCAATATTTCAATCAATTAAATATTGATGCACACTATAACAGTACAGGTCCAGAAATTTGGGATCAGACAAATGGTGAAATTACGCATTTGGTGGCATGTAGTGGTACAGGCGGAACTATTTCAGGTATTGCAAAGTACTTAAAAGAGCAAAACCCAAATGTAAAAATCATTGGTGTAGATGCTTATGGTTCAGTTTTGAAAAAGTATCATGAAACTAGAGAGTTTGATGATAAAGAAATTTATCCATACAGAATTGAAGGTTTAGGAAAAAACCTTATTCCTACAGCTACAGATTTTGATGTTATAGATAAGTTTATAAAAGTTACTGACGAAGAAAGTGCACATACTGCAAGAGAAATCTCAAATACTGAAGGTTTATTTGTAGGTTACACTAGTGGTGCAGCAATGCAAGCGGTAAAACAATTAAGTGAAGAAGGCGAATTTAAGCCAACAGATAAAGTTGTGGTGGTTTTTCCAGATCACGGTTCAAGATACATGAGCAAAGTGTACAATGATAAGTGGATGGAAGATCAAGGATTTTTCGATAGTAAAAATAAAGTACACACAACAATAGAGTACGTAAAGTAAGACTACTAACTATATCTAAAACCTATCTCAATGCATGTTGCGATAGGTTTTTTTATGTTTAAAACTTGGTGGATAGTTACTTTAAATAAATTATGCTGTGATAATATTATTAATTAATTTTGCAGCAACTAACAAGATTAAATTAACAATAAATTAATGGTTTATTTACTTGCTTTATTTCAGGTAAAAAGGCATTAATAGCAATTTTAACGCATGAAGGATTTATTTGAAAAGATTTATAGAGATAAAGGACCACTTGGTAAATGGGCTGCTCAGGCAGAAGGCTATTTCGTTTTCCCAAAGCTAGAAGGTCAAATTTCTAATAGAATGAAGTTTCAAGGTAAAGAAGTTATTACTTGGAGTATTAACGATTACCTTGGATTGGCGAATCATCCGGAAGTAAGGAAAGTTGATGCAGAAGCAGCAGCGCAATATGGATCTGCTTATCCTATGGGTGCACGTATGATGTCGGGCCATACAGATCTTCATGAACAACTACAAAATGAACTTGCTGAATTTGTTAGTAAAGAAGCCGCTTATCTTTTGAATTTTGGATACCAAGGTATGGTATCTACAATCGATGCTTTAGTATCTAAAGACGATATTATTGTTTATGATGTTGATGCGCATGCATGTATTATTGATGGTGTGCGTTTACACATGGGTAAACGATTTACATACAAACATAATGATGTTGAAAGCTTAGAGAAAAACTTGGAGCGTGCAACTAAAATGGCAGAGAAGACTGGTGGTGGAATCCTAGTGATTTCAGAAGGTGTTTTTGGTATGCGAGGAGAACAAGGAAGACTCAAAGAAATTGTTGAACTAAAGAAAAAATTTAATTTCAGACTTTTTGTTGATGATGCGCATGGTTTTGGTACGCTAGGAGCTACAGGTGCAGGAGCAGGTGAGGAGCAAGGAGTCCAAGACGATATTGATGTGTATTTTGCTACGTTTGCAAAATCTATGGCGAGTACAGGTGCTTTTATTGCTGGTGATAAAGAAATCATTGATTACTTAAAATATAACTTACGTTCTCAAATGTTTGCCAAATCTTTACAAATGCAACTTGTTGTAGGTGCATTAAAACGTTTAGATATGTTGCGTACTATGCCAGAGTTAAAGAAAAATCTTTGGACAATTGTAGATGCATTACAATCTGGTTTAAAAGAAAGAGGTTTTGATATAGGTACGACTCAAAGTTGTGTAACTCCAGTATATTTAAAAGGAAGTATTCCTGAAGCTATGGCACTAGTTAAGGATTTAAGAGAAAATCATGGAATATTCTGTTCTATTGTGGTTTATCCTGTTATACCAAAAGGATTAATCTTGCTTAGAATGATTCCTACGGCAACACATACTTTAGAAGATGTTAGAGAAACCTTAGATGCTTTCGATGCTATTAGAGAGCGTTTAGTGAATGGAACTTACAAGAGAATGTCTGCAGCTTTAAATGCAGCAATGGGAGAATAATTTAAAATATTATTATTTGATATATAAAAAAAGCTACCGTAACGGTAGCTTTTTTTAGTTTAAGTTTTTTCTAAAGGTTTTACGTCTTTTATAAACTTCGGGACCAAAGTGTTTCCATATTTTGTGAATGGCTACATTGTCTTCAAGTTCAGGTGTTCTATAACAGTTTTGGATACCTTTGCTTTTAAAGATGTCATAGTATTCATTAAAAATAACAGCATGGACACCTTTGTTTTGATATTCAGGATGAATACCTATTAAGTAAAAAATAACGTCTTTACTGTTCTTTTTCGCTTTTAATATATGTGTGAATCCAAATGGAAATAGTTTACCATTAGCTTTCCTCAATGCTTCAGCAAACTTTGGCATTACAATAGCAAAACCAATAAGCTTTTCATTTTCATCAACGACAAATTTTATATATTCTGGGTTAACAAAACTGATGAACTTTTTCTTAAAATATTCCTTTTGAATATCGGTAATTTCAACAAAAGAGGATAGTGAAGAGTAAGACTCATTAAACAAATCAAACATCTTATCCGCCCAAGGCATTACCTCTTCGGTTTTTGTGAAAGAAAGTGCTTTTAGTTTATAACGTCTTTTGATTAAGGCTTGAGCTTTTCTAAAACTTTCAGGATCTACATTGCTAAATGGAAATCTACTTTCAGAATATTCTTTTTCAATTTCATAACCAAGCGCCTTATAGTGGTCTACATAGTATGGATGATTATACCATGTTATCATACTTGCAAGGCTATCGAATCCTTCCGTTAAAACCCCTACTTTATCTAGGTTAGAAAAGCCTACTGGTCCTTCAGCATAATCTAGTTGGTGTTCTTTACCTATATTTTCAACGGTTTCTAATAATGCTTTGCTAACTTCGAGATCGTCGATGAAATCAAACCAGCCAAAACGCATTTTCTTAATTTGCTGTTTATTTATTTCTAACCAATTTACAATAGCTGCAACTCTACCAACAATTTCATTACCCTTATATGCTAGGAAAAACCGAGCTTCGGCATCATTGAAAATAGGATTTTTATCTTTATCAAAGGTTTCTAATTCTTGCTTTATAATAGGTGGAACCCAATATTTGGAATCTTTATAGATTTTAAAAGGAAACTTTACAAAATCCTTTAAGTCTTTTTTAGAGACTGCTTCTTTAATTGTAATCATAAAAATTAATTATAGTTGAAGACTAATTGTCGAAACCATCTAGTACTTTAACTTTTTCTTCTTTTTTCTTCTTTTTCTTTTTTCGTTTCTTTTTGAAATTTCCATCATTACCATTGCCATTATCAATTTTCTTATCTTGATGGAAATCTAACCTGTAAGAAGCCCCAAAAGCAATATTGAACACAGAAGGAGTATCTTTAGTATTGAAGGCTATATTGGCGTCTAACTGAAAATCTCTAGTCCATAGATAGGCACCACCGAATCTAAATATATTATCAGCATAAAAATCACTTTTAATACCTTGAGCTTCACCAAAAATAACCCATTGAGGAGTGAAAGAATGTGTTAGAGTCAGAATATATTGAAAGTCTGAAAACTCAGAACCAATTCTATCTTTTATTAAATTCATTACAAATACCCATCCACCGTTAAAATTGTTTTGTGTAGCCACCATTATTTTAGGACTTACACCTTCAACATCTGGAGCTGTGTAAGGATTGTCTTTTGTATCGAAATTAGCACCTGCATAAATAGAAACAGCTGGAATTAATGATTTCCATTGGAACTTTCTATTGGCGTGATAACTGTACAAATTAGGTTTTGCTTCTTCTGCATTTTTGTAAGGATCGTAAATAAGATATTTTGCGCCTAGAGTAAAGTTCTTCATGTTTGAACGAGGATCTTCAACAGGTATTACAGCATTGTTGTTAGTAAATGTATCATTCTGATAAACACCATCTAAGGATAATTCTAGTTCTTCAAAAAGTAAACCGTACCTAATAGCAAAATCCAATCCAAATCCATTTACCTCATAATTTAATGGTACATGTTCTTCATTTACTGTAAAAGCTCCAGCTTCTAATTGAACAACACCTGTTCCTACAGAAAAAGCACTTTTAGAGACACCTGGTCTGTTGGAATTGATGACTTCAGTATACTGCGCATAGACAGAACTAAATGACAATAAAATAAGTAGAGAAAAAAATGATTTGAGTGTTCGCATTTTCTTTTGGTTTAAAATCAAATATAGATATTTTATAGTTTTTTTAAGGAATAATAACGGATTATAAATACGTATAATTGTATTTTTGATAATTATTAGAGAATATGATACAAGAAGCTTCGGCCATGGGATTATTGAGAACCATTTTAATTATCTTACTCATTTATTTTGGGATAAAAATATTATCTCGCCTTTTTGCTCCAATACTTATGCGTTTTGTTGCTAAAAAAGCACAAGAAAAGTTTGGTCAGCAATTTGGAGGATTTCAAAATCAAGCAAATCAAAAACAACAGCAAAAATCTAAAGAGGGTGAAACTGTAATTGACAAAATGCCAAATCAGAATAAACAATCAAATTCTGATGTAGGAGAATATGTCGATTACGAAGAAATTGATTAATTTTCCACTTTAATGATTTAAGCCAACTTACTACATGTCATTTTCTTTAAAACGATTTTTACCACACATCCTAATGATTATAGGTTTTGTGGTACTTTCCCTAGCATATTTTAGCCCAGTTTTACAAGGCAAAAAGATATTTCAAAGCGACATTATGCACTACATTGGTATGGCGCAGCAACAAAAGGAATTTGCTGAAGCTACAGGTGAAGAAACCTATTGGACCAATAGTGCTTTTGGTGGAATGCCAACCTATCAGCTCGGTGCAAAATACCCTCATAATTACATAAAGAAGTTAGATTTAACTTTAAGATTTTTACCAAGACCAGCAGATTATCTGTTCTTATATTTTATAGGTTTTTACATCTTACTGTTATCACTAAAAGTAGATTTTAAATTGGCTGCTCTTGGAGCAATAGCTTTTGGTTTTTCAACGTATCTTATTATAATTCTCGGAGTAGGTCACAATTCAAAAGCTCATGCTATTGCATATATGCCTTTGGTTTTAGCAGGAATCGTATTAGTATTTAGGAAAAAATATATTCTAGGATTCTTACTTACTGTTGTAGCTTCTGGTTTAGAGATTGTGGCTAATCATCCACAGATGACTTATTATTTGCTGTTTTTAATTATAGTTTTAGGAATTACGTACTTAATAGATGCTTATAAAAAAGACATTCTACCTCATTATTTTAAATCTGTTGGTTTGTTGGCTTTAGCAGGAATTTTGGCAGTTGGCCTAAACGCTACAAGTCTTATGGCAACTCAACAATACGCTAAAGAGAGTACAAGGGGAAAAAGTGAACTTACCATAAATCCTGATGGTAGTAAAAAGGAATTGACTTCGGGCTTAAATAAAGACTACATTACGGAATACAGCTATGGAATAGCAGAGACCTTTAATCTGTATATCCCAAAATTTATGGGTGGAGGTAATAGTGAGGATGTTGGTAGAGACTCTGAAACCTATAAAGCATATATCAATTTAGGTGCTTCACCAATGGACGCTTTAGATGCTTCTAAAAACGCACCTATGTATTGGGGTGACCAGCCTATAGTTGAAGCGCCTGCATATGTTGGTGCAGTTATTATTTTTCTTTTTGTTTTAGGGCTATTCCTTGTTAAAGGCAGGTTGAAATGGTGGCTAGTAGGTGGTACAATACTTTCATTATTATTGTCTTATGGGAAAAATCTAGGTTTCTTAACCGATTTCTTTATTGACTATGTGCCATTATATAACAAATTTAGAGCGGTAAGTTCTATTCAGGTTATTTTGGAATTGTGTATTCCTGTACTCGGAATTTTTGCTTTGGTATGTTTGTTTAATGATTCCAAAGCCAATGAAGAAAAGCTCAAAGCATTAAAAATTACAACCATAATAACTGCAAGCTTAGCTGTTGTATTCTTATTATTCAAATCCGTTTTATTTGATTTTGAAGGTTTAAGAGATGACCAGTATATTGAAGCTTATGGTAGACCTTTTATCAATGCCGTAATAGAAGATCGTATGTCGTTGTTTACAACAGACACTATAAGAACATTGATTTTAGTTTTGCTTTCTGCAGGTGCTATTTACTTATTTTTAAAGAAAAAACTTTCTGAGAATCTTACGGTTGTTGTTTTTGCGGTCTTAATCCTTTTTGATTTAGTGACAGTAGATAGGCAATATGTAAATAACGATGATTTTATATCTGCTATTAGAGTTGATAGACCTTATCAGGCCACTGCGGCAGATAAAGAAATTTTAAAGGACAAAGCTCACTTTAGAGTTTTAGATATGTCTTCTCAAGGACAAAGCCAACCAGGAAGAGCAGCTTATTTTCATAACTCTTTGTTCGGATATCACGCAGCCAAATTAGGGCGTTATAACGATTTAATGGAGTTTCATATTTATAATAACAATATGAACGTTTTAAATATGCTGAATACCAAATATATCATCGCTGAAGAACAAGGGCAGGTATTTCCTTATACCAATACTGATGCTAATGGTAATGCTTGGTTTGTGTCTAGTTTAAAACAAGTAGAAAATGCCAATAAAGAAATAAAATTATTGGATAGTCTTGATACTAAAAATGAAACTATAACAACACAGTCTACAGCTGAGAAATCAAAAACATTTATTATTGATTCAACAGCTTCAATAACATTAAAAGAGTTTAAACCAAATTACCTTAAATACGAATCAAATAATTCAAATGATGGTTTTGCTGTATTCTCAGAAATCTATTATGGTGAAGGTTGGAGTGCTTATGTTGATGGTGAACTAATGCCTTATATAAGAGTAAATTATGTGTTAAGAGGGATGGAAGTGCCAAAAGGAAGCCATATCATAGAGTTTAAGTTTGAACCGGAAGTTGTAGAAACCGGAAGTAAAATA
>PAJL01000015.1 GCA_002706045.1 Flavobacteriaceae bacterium | reverse complement strand
CAAGCAGAAAAGGGCAAAAACCTTACTGTTAGTGTGTTTAAGAGCCTGCCGAATCTAAAAATTGAACAGCAGTTTTATATAAGTATGGTTATGGCTTTAGCAATTTTAAAGACTTTAGAAGCATTAGGAATTCCGAAATTAAGTATTAAATGGCCTAACGACATTTTGTCAGCAGATCAAAAAATATGTGGAATTTTAATTGAGAATGTCATAAAAAATAATGCTTTAAAAGGCACTGTTTTAGGTTTTGGACTTAATGTTAACCAGAAGTTTTTTGACAATTTGCCTCAAGCATCTTCACTGACTTTGCTGACTGGACTGACTTATGGTAAGGACGAAATTTTATCTAAAATCCTAAAAAACCTCCAATTTTATTTTGAAAAACTAGAGTCTAGAAAGTTTAGTGAAATAAAAGAGAAATACGAAACTTTACTTTTTAGAAAAGAAAAACCTTCAACATTTCAATTGTTAGATAATGAAATGTTTTCTGGAATAATAAAAGGGGTTTCAGAAGATGGAAAGCTTAATGTTTGGACGGAAAACGATATAATAAAAAGCTTTAATCTTAAAGAAGTAAAACTGCTGTATTAAACAGCAGTTTTCATATTTGTAGCTAAAGTTTCTATAAATTTACTAATAGGCCCTTTAATCATCATAGCCATCATAGCATTAAATTCGCCATTAAAAGTTAATTGTACTTCACTTTTGTTAGCGTCTACTTCAGTGATATGACCAGTTAAGGCAAAATCTAATTTGCCACCAGCTGCACCTAAAACAATTTTGCTATGTGGAATTGTTTCTTTTTTCTTAAGTACGATTTCAGGCATACCTTTCAGAGCAAAAAGAAATTTATCATCGTCTAAAACTTCAAATTTGCTAATGTTTTCTGGCATTAAAGCTTCGAAGTTTTTGACATCAGATAGAAAATTGAATGTTTCTTCTGCTGATTTATCTAAAGTAACCTTTGGAGATTCTAAATTCATTTTTTTGTTGTTTAATAGTTTAATTGTTTAGCTTTTAATCAAAAGTTCGTTTTAAAAACGTTTCAAAAATTAAACGATTCTACATATTATTATCAATTAGCATTCCATTCGCTAGGATTGGCACTCCATTGTGCTAAAATGTCTTGTTGCTTTTCTGTAATGTAGTTGGTTTCAAGAGCTTGTTCTAGCAAGTTTTCGTAATTGCTTAGTGTGTTAAATTCAATATTAGCTTCTTTGAAATTTTCACTAGCCACATTAAATCCGTAAGAGAAAATTGCCACCATGCCTTTTACGTGCAACTCAGCTTCTTTCAATGCAGCAACAGCGTTAAGACTACTTTTTCCGGTGCTTATTAAGTCTTCCACAACTACAACAGTCTGACCTTTTTCAATAAAACCTTCAACCTGATTTTGGCGACCATGCTTTTTAGCTTCGGGTCTAACATAGATAAAAGGAAGATTAAGGTATTCTGCCACCAAAGCTCCAATACCAATGGCACCTGTAGCGACACCTGCAATAACATCAGGTTTGCCGTAGTGGTGCTCGATGTGTCTTGCCATGGTTTCCCTAATGTAATTTCTAATGAGAGGGAAGGAAAGGACTATTCTATTGTCACAATAAATTGGCGATTTCCAGCCAGAAGCCCAAGTAAACGGATTGTCGGGCTGTAATTTTATAGCGTTAACTTGCAATAAAACCTCTGCGGTTTTCTTTGCGGTTTCTTTGTTAAAAATCATGATGCAAAAATAGTGAATTTTAAAAGTTGGGAAATTTTAATTTAAATTAATTTTCATTTGAAAAGCTTTCCAATAAAAAATAATACTTTTACATAAGTAATGCGATAAAAAATCTTTTATGCACACTATATATGTTGGAGATAAACCAATAATCTTAACTACAAAAATTGAAAAAGAAACAGATTTTAAATCATATCTTCTAAAATCTGTAAACATCGGAAAGGTAATTAAGACACTTAATAAAACAGATTTACAAGCTGTACATCTCATTCATGATGATCCAGATAAACTTTTAAAAAAGTTTTTGAAACTGTTACCAAACGTTGTAGCAGGTGGTGGTAAGGTTTTTAATGCTAAAGGTGAAGTTCTATTCATTTACCGAAATGATAAATGGGATTTGCCTAAAGGGAAAGCCGAGCGTAAAGAAACCATTGAAGAAACTGCCATACGTGAAGTAGAGGAGGAGACGCAAGTAAGTGGTCTTAAAATCACGAAACCGCTACCGACAACCTATCATATCTTTAAACGTAATGGAAAGCATAAAATAAAAATCACCTATTGGTTTGAAATGAAAACAGATTTTGATGGTGAACTGCTGCCTCAAGAAAAGGAAGGTATTACTAAAGTGAAATGGTTAGACAGTAAAGCGTCTCAAAAAGCATTGGAAAATAGCTATGCCAATATTAAGATTTTAGTTTAAAATTTATTGATAAAAGATAAAATGAAAGCCCTAAAAGGATATTAACTTTTAGGGCTTTTTTGTTCAATTATTAACTTGATGTTCCCAACTTGCGCCACTGACATCAGTGATTTTTAGGGTATGGATGTTATTATCCAGATTTTTAATTTTGGAATCCTGGATAGAAAGTTTAGCCTTTGCTCCAAGAGGAATTATTAAACTATGTTTTCCAGGTTTAACTTTGGTAACATAATAGTTATCAATTGTCAATGTGTTGGATATAGCAAAATCATTATGAGATAGTTCTAAAACGGTTTCATTATTTGAATTTTTAAGTTCAATACTAATTATCCAAGCACCATAAACATCAACACCTTCAGTTCTGTAAACTTCAAAGGATAAATTGTCATTCTCAATTTTTCCGTTAGAAATTTCAACATGAGGTTTTACCGATTTATTATGAAGTGTTCCCCAAAGCCCACCATGAAAAACTTGATTGGTGTATAATGAAATTCCTAAAATTAGAAAGGAACCAACAATCACGATTTTAGAAAAAAGTTGATCTTTTATAGGTAAAATACCTGAAGCTAACCATTGAAACGATTTTTTCTGGGTGATTTTAAAATCCTTTTTAATCAGATAATTATCAATCGAAAGTTTTCCGCCTCCAGAAAGGAAGAGCAGAAATCCTGTAGCAATGCCTAAGATACCGATTTGCCATTCGTCTAGGCAAGTTGTGCCAATCCAACCAGAACCTAATAAAATTCCCAAAGCCAGCATGAATACTCCAATACTCATCAGTCTGGTGAAAAACCCAAACATTATTAATAGACCGACAATACCTTCTATAATAGTGAAAATTACCATATGCCACCACAAGGCTTCAGGATGGGTGACCAAATATTCTATCATGGGTTTTATACCAAGGGCATGAGGCAAAAAATGATTAAATTTTTCACCAATATAACCTGCGGTATCAGGATCTAATTTATCTGCTAAAAACAGTCGCCTCCAAAAGGCTGAAAAGTAAGTCCAGCCAACCACTAATCTTAATGCTAAGGCTAAAAAACCAGCATCATTTTTTATACTTGTAGTTTTCATAAAAGACTGAATTTAAATAGTAAGTGTTATAAATCCTTGCTTTGCTAATTGAAAACCATAGAGTATACCATTTTCGGTCAATTCCATGGTGTTCGGAATTTTATTGGGATCGATATTGAACTTTTTTAAGGAAATTCCACATACAAAAACTCTTATATTTTGAGCTTTTGTTTTTTGTAAAAGGTGTTTTAAGTCTTCATTATTCGGAATGTTTTGTACTGTTTTTCCACAAATAATGACAAAGAATTCTCCGAAGTTTGCGCCATCTTCATCTGCTAAAGCTGTTGCGGTTAGTAGTACTGGATTTAATTGCTTTATATTTTTTGAAAGCACTACATAATTGTGCTTTTCTGAGCTGAACTCTTGTGCTTCAACTGTTCCTAAAACCATCAGGAACAATGAAGTTATTAAAAATAGTTTTTTCATTTTTTTTAAGGTTTAATGCGTGCTGAAAAACAGGGAGTATAAAGTGTAACTAAGGTGTATTATAGAATAGCTTTATTCCTTTTTTTCAGAATTGTAATTGATAAAATAGCAGTTGTGACTGCTTCCGTTTTATAAAATTTTAAGGGAAATCAATTACGAATAAACCTTTAGGTTTTGGTATAAAATATAGAGTGGAACCTCAGACTCAGTTTGAGTTTTGGCCGTGTAAGTTTTAAAACTATGTTTTTCAGAATTATCGAAAAACAGAAAACTATAAAACTCTAAAGTAGATAGTTTATAAAGTTTTATAGTCGGTTTAGAAGTGGACTGAACAACTTGCGAAAGTTCAACATCCTGACAATTGGATTGAGAAACCGTTGTTTGGCTTTTGTTAGAAACTTCAGTTTTAGGAATGCCAATTTCAGCCTGAATAAAATTTCTGACTTTACAAGGGGAAACTAATAATAGAACGGCTAATCCTATTATTGAAAACATTCGATTTGTACTGACTTTTGCTTTCACGATACTAAAATAGAGCTTAGTTGATGAAATTTTGTTGCAGGAATGTTAAAAAAGAAACTAAGTACCAATAGCAACAGTTATGTTTTTATTAGGAATTCTCCTATTTAAGAATATCAACATCTGCTATTAATATTGCTATATTTCTGTTAACTTAATTGTCTGGATATATTTTAGCTCTTATTAAAATAATTATGGTGTTCTTTTTTTTGAGACTAAAAAAAAGCTATTGAAACAAGTTGGATTACGAAACTTTTATTTTTATTATTAGCTATTTACAGAAACTGATATTCAATTTATTATGTAACCATTTTATCTGACGCGACATTTCAACAATAGTAGCATATTTTCTCTTGAAGGAATTATCATTTTTTTCTATTTCTTTTATAATTGAAAGATATTTTAGATAAGTGCCATAATCTAAAGTGTCATCTGTGTAACATATTATGACCTTATTTGACTCTAGTATTTTTTTTAAATTTATCAAGTTAAGGTCCATCACATTTTCCCCTCCTAATTTAAATCCTTTATTCGTTAAAGTTATACATCTATAAGTTGTTTTCTCTAAAACCTCATTAATGACCTTAGGACGAATAGAATATAAAACGTCTTCTATTAGATATGGTAATTTTTTATATTTCCATTCATTTGGAACATCAGGGAACATTTTACTCTCGTTAACACGTCTTTCATTTTCGATTTTTTCAATACTATCTTTTCTAATTAGTTGTTTTCTTGTTAATAACTTTTCTTTTGGTTTTAGATTAAAAAATGAAGGGTGTAATTTATGGTCTAGACCACGTTGATTGAACTTTTTATCAAAATTAGTACGGTATATAATATGTTTCATATCTTCTACACCAGCAATTTCCGTTTTTACTGAATCAACAATTTTATAGGGTGTTTTGGCATCAGCAAAAATCTGTACAAATCTATTAGAATAAACGGTTAAATCTGTAAAAGGTGCACTTTGATAAGGTGTGACATACAACTTGTATTTTAACTCGGAGTATTGTATAGTGTCTTTTTCAAAAATAAGTATACCGTCTTTAGTTATATATATTGATTGTGTTGAGCCATAATTTAATTTATGGTCATTTTCTATATTAGGCAGATCTATATTTAGATTTTGACTATTAATAAAGTTAAAGATGAAGAAAAATGATAATGTAATTTTTACTCTAGTCATTTATAATTAAATTTTTAGGGTAGTACATGTTGTCTCTAAAACAACTATCGTCTATACCTTTAATTTTCACTATAGCTGCAACTTCAAAAGCCCAATAACCAAAGAAATCTAATCTTTCTTCTGGTAATAAATGAGAATTATAAAAACCAGCATTTTTATAACTTTTATACCATTCTTTTTCTAAATAAACTTTTACCATTTTAGAGCAAACGTTATCATCTTTCTCAAAAATGATATCCATTATTTTTGTTTTGGGTTTTTCTGGATAAATGTTTTCTGATATTATTCTGTCAGGGAATTTATAAGACAACAAGTAGTCATATAATCCATCTTTAACTTTGTCATTGTCTATTATATCTCTCAGTGTTTCAAAATAAACTTCATCAACATCAAACAAAACTAAGAAAGACAATAACTTTCTCATAAAAAAATTATACTCCAACCAATACATGGCATAATATATAGGTTTTCTTCCTTTACTAACCTTAACTAGTTCTGGTTGCCAATGATCTTTTATTAAATTAATAATTTTAGGTAAGTCTTTTAAAAGTTCACTTTTTTCTTCGTCTAATGAATATTTAATATGAATAACGTTAGTTAAGTTTATTGCAAGAGCAACTTTAAATTTATCATAGAGACTAACATCAAAACTCTTAAATTTTTCTGGAAATGATGATATTACTTTTAGTCTCTGTTTTAACACAAGTTTATAATATTGTTCTGTTTTTTTATTACAAATCATATTTTATTGTGAATTAAAAATATCTCAAATTCCATTTAGAATAAATTAATAAATCTCTCTTCTTCGTTAATATTCAAAATTGCCATACTATTCTAATCTATAAACAGGATACTGCAAATGCACTTTTTCATAATTAGCACTTTGCTTATGTAACCAATCTAATTGTGCATACCAATTATTAGCAAATTTTTCATCATAACTAACTTTAACATCAAATTCCATTTTTAGTTTTTGATTAGATGCAAGAAGTTCTTCAGCTTTATCTTCCCAAACATAAGGAGAGAAATGTTCCTTTTGTTGTAGAATNGTATCGAAGAAATTCCAGTTAAAAAAGGAATCAGGNGCGGTAGGTTCTAAAGTTTCTANTAAATAGCGTAAGCCTTTTTGATTGGTTGAAACCATATAATCACCTTCNTTAAAATGTACTTTTTCANGAGATGATGTCACTTTGGTATCGTAATGCTGATAGTGACCTTCGTATGGTGAATTTCGAGTTTCGTAAGTAGAAATTNTATAAGANTCNACGGTTAAAGTAGTGTCTTTTTTTANTTGCTTCATTTCAATAGCATTCAATTTCAATAAATCAATAANGTTGTNCCAACCTTGTGGNATAATGTAAGCTTTAGGAATNGTAACTTCTGANGTTGNNTTAAAATAATTCTGGTAAACTACTTCTTTAGTAAAAGGTTTAGTTCTGTCATATTTTAGNCGTTGTGCTCCTGTNATATTACTTGGNAACATTTCTCCTTCATAACCTTTAAAGGTNAGGGTTGAGGTTTTCGTCGTATCAACTTCCCAAGTCAAAGNATATGTTTTTCCTACTTCCCAATTTTTNGANTGTTTTTTTCGTAATGCTGTAATNTTATCACCTTGTTCTTCGGTGATTTCTATCATGCTTTTCATTAACTCATAAGTGCCTTCAACACGTTGTTTGTAAGGTTTTAGCATGTGCGTTTCTACCATCATTCCGAGTGTATTAAACAATGTTGTGTAACCCGTTGAATATCTTGGTGAATCCATAAATTGCGAAAATCCAGTTTCCGGCACACGATTAAAAACATTAACGTAGGGTGTAATATCCCAAGATTTTGAAGCTAGTTTTTCCTCAAGTTTAGGCATAATTTCGGTATGAAGATAGTCGCCCAATTCACCTCCTAGTTTATTATGTTGTGTAAATAAGTGTGTTAGTGTGTATTGATAATCGGCACCATTACTTACATGATTGTCAATAAATACATCAGGTTGTACTAAGTGAAATATTTCGGCAAAAGTTCTTGCATTTTTAGTGTCAGCTTTAATGAAATCTCTGTTCAAGTCATAATTGCGTGCATTTCCTCTAAAGCCATAAGCTTCAGGTCCGTTTTGATTAGTTCTAGAAGTAGAATTTCTATTAAGACTTCCTCCAACATTATATACAGGAATGGTAACCAAAACCGTTTTTTTAGGCGCTTCAATTTTCCCTTGAACAATATCTCTGTATAACATCATAGTGGCATCAATTCCATCAGGTTCTCCAGGGTGTATGCCGTTATTTATCAATAAAATTCGTTGGGTTTGTCTGATGCTTTCAAAATCATCACCAGAGCCGCTTGTGTTTAAGGTTACAATATGCAGTGGTTTGCCAGAATCAGTTTCACCTATAGCTTTAATTGAAATTTCTGGGTAAGCTTCAGCTAAGTTTGAATAATACGCAATTGTTTCTTCGTAAGTAGCAGTTTTTGAGCCTTCACTTTTTTCAAAAACCGTAGTAAAATCATAATCAGATTCTTGATTTTCAGTTTGAGTTTCTTTGGTTTTTTCGTTGCAGGATAAAACAATAAAAAATAACAATAGAAGTTTTTTCATGGTAGATGTGATTATACTTCAAACTTAACGATTTTAACTAAATAATGATGTTTAGATTAATTTCAAAAGCTTAAAAAAATAGTAATTTTGCAGTCCTAAAACTAAGTATATGCAACAAACAACTAATACTATTTTAATGATTCGTCCCGTAAATTTTAGGATGAACGAGCAAACGGCTGTCAATAATTATTTTCAGGAAGATTTAAAATTAAAGAATGCTGAAATTAATGCAAAAGCACAAGAAGAGTTTGACGCTTTTGTTGAAAAATTACAAGCTGTAGGTATTAATGTTGTTGTAGAAAATGATGATAAATCGCTAGATACTCCAGATTCTATTTTTCCTAATAACTGGGTAAGTTTTCATGCCAATGGTGATGTGGCGCTCTATCCTATGTTTGCTGAAAATAGACGTAGAGAACGTAGAGAAGAGGTATTAATGAGGCTAGAGGAAGAAGGTTTTAAGATCGAAAACATTATTGATTATACTTCTGCTGAAGATGAAGGTTTTTTTCTAGAGGGAACAGGAAGCATTGTGCTTGATAGAGCCAATAGAAAAGCGTATTGTGCTTTATCTCCAAGAGCAGATGAGGATTTATTTATTGAATTTTGTGAAGATTTTGAATATTCTCCTGTGATTTTTACCGCTTACCAAACAGTAGAAGGGAAGCGATTACCTATTTACCATACCAATGTTATGATGTGCATTGCTGAAAGTTTCGCGGTGATTTGCCTAGATGCTATTGATGATAAGAAAGAACGTAAGAACGTAGTAAAGCATCTTAAACAAGATGGCAAAGAAATTATCTCTATCACAGAAGCGCAGATGCATCAATTTGCAGGAAATATGTTGCAGCTTAGAGGAAAAGATAAGCGTTATTTGATTATGAGCGCATCTGCTCATAGCAGTTTAACAATAGCTCAAACCAATGCCATTGAAAAACATTGTGAGATTTTATCAAGTTGTTTAGAAACTATCGAAACTTGTGGTGGAGGTAGTGCTCGTTGTATGATGGCAGAGGTGTTTTTGCCAAAAGAAAATTAAACCTGAGGCGAAGCTTTTGGCAGCTCAATAAAGAATTTACTACCAACATTCACGGTACTTTCAACCCAAATTCTACCATTGTTAAGTTCAACTAAATCTTTAGCAATGGTGAGTCCAAGACCTGTGCCTTTTTCGTTTTTTGTACCGATGGTGGTGAAGTTTTTATTAGCATTAAATAGCTTGTCAATATTTTCTTTAGATATACCAACACCAGTATCTTCAACACAGATTAATGCTTTGCCATTTACGTCTTGGTTAGACACTGTGATGACGTCGCCAGTTCTACTGAATTTTACCGCATTAGTAATTAAATTCTGAATCACAATTTCTAACATACTCTTGTCAGCGTAAGCAAAATCACGCTGAGATTCATCAATTAATACAATGCGTTTGTCTTCCACTTTTTGCTCAACTAAAGCAATCTTATTATGGAAAACTTCCTGAATATTAAACAGCTCAGGTTTTGGTTCTAAATTCTGCATTTGAGATTTAGACCAGTTTAATAAGTTGAATAACAATGCAGAAGCGTTATTGGCGTTTTCACTTAATTCAGGTACTAAATCATAAAATTCATCCCTAGAAATACTATCTTCTTTAAGTAAATCTAAAAATGCTTTTATTGAAGAAATTGAATCTTTTAAGTCGTGAGAGACAATTGAGAAAAGCTTATCTTTTACTTGATTAACCTCTTCTAGGTTTTCAATTTGTTCAGCAATACCTTCGTTTTTCTTACGTTCGTCAGCAAGTATTTTTTTCTGTTTTACAAGTTGACTTTTGTATTGCTTCGTTTTCGAAAAATTGAAGATGGTTAATCCTAGCAAAATAGCAATCAAACCTAAGGCTACATATAAAAAAATCGGATTAACCAACTTTGAAGTTTGGCTATCCTGATCTAACTTTTCATTTTCAGATTTAATATCTTCCTTTATAATATTATCAATAGGAAGTGTTTCAATTTCTGTTGGGAATTTAGGTTCTTTCTCTTTTGCTAAAGAATCCTTTAAGTCATAAAATTTATTCTGCCAGAAAAATGCATTTTGATAATAACCACGTGTGGAATCTAATACAATATGAAGTCTGTAGTTTTCTAAAAGCTCAGCTTTATTGTCTATTTTTTGAGCGATTTTATAAGCTTCACCGAGTTGGTTTTCGGCTAATTTTATCTTTTTTCTCTGAAGGTTTAATTGCCCAATAGCGTTCAAAGATCTTAAAAGTCCTTCTTTATTATCTTGTTTTCTGTTGAACTTTAAGCCTTCAACTAAATATTCAGAAGCTTTATCAAACTCATTAAAACGCAAATATTCACTACCTAATTTTGGTAATATCTCACCTCTTAAGGCTTTGTCTTTTTCAGGATCTAGGATTTGAAGTACTTTTTCGTAATACTCAATAGCTTTTCTGTGTTCTTTTGAAATTGAATAAAGTTCTGCGATGTTTTTAGTAGAAGCTATAATGCCATTACTATCATTAATAATACGCCTTATTTCAAGGGCTTTAAAATTGTAGTCTAAGGCCTTATCGGTTTGATTTGTTTTATAATAGGCTTCAGCAAGATTATTGTAAGCCGTGCTTAACTCTTCTTTTAAGTTTTGTTCTTCAAAAATCTCTATAGCAGATAAAGAGTTTTGAAGTCCAATACCATAATTACCTCTTTTTATTTCTAACAAACCTATACTATTACTCACTTTAGCTACTCCAAGAGTATCTTTTATCTGGGCATAGTATTTTTTAGATTTATTATAATTATCAATGGCATTATAATAATCGTTGCGTTTTGCGAAAATTAAGGCTCTGTAATAACTGCTTTCTGCAAGACCTTTAGTATAGTTAATATCTTCAGACAATTTTGAAGTTTGGTTAACGTATAATAACGCTTTGTCGTAGTTCCCTATTTTTAAAAGTTCATCAATGAGCAATACAGATATATCCACTTTAGTTGAGTCCTGTTCTTGGTACGCCAACTGAACGGTAAGATTATCTATCTTTTCGTTTTGGGAAAAAACAAAAAGGGATAGAAAACAAGCAATTATTATAGCAAACCGCTTCATCTTCGTATAGCAATGTATCGAATTGAAATGTTTTGGTGTAAAAAACTTTTAAAGAGGGATTTAAAAAGTAAGTCAACACTAAACAATAACAACAGGGTTAATGTTTGATATTTAGGCCTCATTAATGTTTGGGACATTGAGTTAATAGCAATCCAAAAGTGCTATTATGTCGACAAATATGCTAATAATTAGGTTTTAATACCGATAAATTAGATGAAGTGACAGCTGAAATGTATGAACAAAACCAATGTATCGACAAACGGCAGAAATCTTGGAAAAAATACATGTTTATCGATGAAATGCATGTCTTGTTTAAGGTGTTGTTTTTTAGTTGTTTACATAAATTGTTTTAAGTTGAATAAAGCCTTTTGTTATTGAAATCGATTTAATTTTTTAGAGGGAATAACAGTAATTATTCATAAGCTTTAGATAAGCATAAGAAAACATAATAAAACTTCTATCTTTGCAGACGTTTTAATAATACCAAGTACTAGCAATAATGAATCTTCAAGAGACTTTAGAATTACATGTTAAAGCCGCAGTAAAAGCGTTATTTCAAGCCGAATTAGAATCTGTAGAATTTCAAGCTACTCGTAAGGAGTTTGCAGGAGATGTTACAGTTGTTGTGTTTCCGATGTTACGTGTGGTAAAAGGAAATCCAGTTGTAATTGGTGAGCAAATTGGTCAATATTTGCAGGATAATGTAGATTTGGTAAAAGATTTCAATGTGGTTAAAGGCTTCTTGAATATTGAAATTAGCGATACTCATTACCTAAGTTTCTTCGAATCTATAAAGCATAAAGAAAATTATGGTTTTGTCACCGATAAGGACGATAAAGCCATTATGGTAGAATATTCTTCGCCTAACACAAACAAGCCTTTGCATTTAGGGCATGTAAGAAATGTACTTTTAGGTTATAGTGTTTCTGAAATTTTAAAAGCCTCAGGAAAAAAGGTTTACAAAACCCAAATCATTAACGATAGAGGTATTCATATTTGTAAAAGTATGTTGGCTTGGCAACGTTATGGAAATGATGAAACTCCAGACTTTACTAACTTGAAAGGCGATAAACTTGTTGGTAATTATTATGTAGAGTTCGATAAGGCCTATAAAAAGGAAATTTCAGATTTAATGGCTCAAGGTCAATCTGAAGAAGATGCAAAAAAGAATGCTCCAATTTTAATTGAAGCCCAAAAAATGCTTCGTAAATGGGAAGCTGGTGATGAAGAAGTTGTTTCACTTTGGAAGACAATGAACGGTTGGGTATATGACGGTTTTGAGGAAACTTATAAAGCCATAGGAGTCGATTTTGACAAGTACTATTACGAAAGTGATACGTATCTTTTAGGAAAGGAATTTGTTGCTGAAGGTTTAAAAACAGGTGTATTCTTTAAAAAGGAAGATGGTTCTGTTTGGTGTGATTTAACCGAAGATGGATTAGACGAAAAAATAGTATTGCGAAGTGATGGTACTGCGGTGTACATGACGCAAGATATAGGTACAGCGATCCAGCGTATTAAAGATTTTCCAGATGTAGGTGGTATGGTGTATACCGTAGGGAATGAGCAAGATTACCATTTTAAGGTGTTGTTCTTAATTCTAAAAAAGCTTGGTTTTGATTGGGCAAAGAACTTATACCATTTAAGTTATGGTATGGTAGATTTACCAAGTGGAAAAATGAAAAGTAGAGAAGGAACCGTTGTAGATGCTGATGATCTCATTCAAGAAATGGCAGATACTGCGGAAGAAATATCTAAAGAGTTAGGAAAGCTAGATGAGTATAATGAAGAAGAAAAGAAAGCACTGTATAAAACCATTGGTTTAGGTGCTTTAAAATATTATATCCTAAAGGTAGATCCTAAAAAACGCATTTTATTCGATCCAAAAGAGTCTATTGATTTTCAAGGAAACACAGGGCCTTTTATTCAATATACATACGCAAGAATTCAGTCTATATTAAGAAAGTCAGAAGACGCAATAAATTCTACAATAGTCAGTGAGCTGTCTTTACATGAAAAGGAGAAGCAACTATTA